>JAJECD010000180.1 GCA_022822215.1 Candidatus Poribacteria bacterium
TTATCCAGGGCTTGACATCGCAGTGACCGCTATAGAAATATAGTTTTCCTTCGGGACACTATGACAGGTGCTGCATGGCTGTCGTCAGCTCGTGTCGTGAGATGTTGGGTTAAGTCCCGCAACGAGCGCAACCCCTGTCTTTAGTTGCCATCAGGTAATGCTGAGCACTCTAGAGAGACCGCTGGTGACGAGCCAGAGGAAGGTGGGGATGACGTCAAGTCCGCATGGCCCTTATGCCCTGGGCTGCACACGTGCTACAATGGCCGGTACAGAGGGATGCCAAACCGTGAGGTGGAGCAAATCCCAAAAAGCCGGCCCCAGTTCGGATTGCAGTCTGCAACTCGACTGCATGAAGTTGGAATCGCTAGTAATCGCGAATCAGCAGGTCGCGGTGAATACGTTCCCGGCCCTTGTACACACCGCCCGTCACGCCATGGGAGTTGGTAGCATTCAAAGCAGGTGACCTAACCCTTTCGGGAGGGAGCTTTCTAAAATGAAACCGATGACCGGGGCGAAGTCGTAACAAGGTAGCCGTAGGGGAACCTGCGGCTGGATCACCTCCTTTCTAAGGAGCATTAACATGCGCACTCTCACACAGTGCTTGTGTTCAAACGCTCTTTACCTTACAAGACACGCGCTAAACTATTTAACTTTCATGAACATCTTCTACAACATACAGCAAGTTTTTTGCTATACTCACCAACCCGATTTTCCTTTCATCTTCCAATTCGATTTTCCTTAAATTTGAAAATATACTTATAAACGTCACTTGCGTCCAGTTTCGGACGGTCGGGCTGTCCAATGAATGGCAAGAGTATGCCCTGTTTTTTCTTGATAAGCAAGCAGGAAAACGTGTATACTTTATCTAATTGATTTTTCTAAAATTGTATTACACTATATTATGGGTAAGGAAAAGAACCATGAACCAATACGATCGCGAAAAACTTGAATATGGACGTAATCTCAGAGAATCTACAGACTTGATAGAATGCAGAGCTATTGTAGAATTCGACGATGGATCGAATTGGCAATGGATACATGCGGATATTCCTCCAAAGGCTATAAATGATGATGGATACGTAGAAGAGGTTTGGATTGCTCCCGAAACTATGTCAATTGGCGAACAAGACATCAATGGAGAGGTCCATTTAATTTTATCCCCTGGTTGGCTTGTTGACTTAAACATTGCCAGAATAGACAGAATTGAGGTAGATGCGCAGAAACCAAAGCTACTTCCAAGCCCTAATTTGAGGGTCAAATATAGGATGAGTCCACGAGGAAGGGATTCGTTGAAAAGTTAGAAACGGAAATTTGGAAACTTACAGAACATGCATCTTATGCAGAACAAGGACCTTATGGGTAAGGACGTGCCGCCGCATTGGCCCTTTGCCCGCTTTTTTATTTAATAGGAGTTTCAAAGATGTACGAAGAAAGTCCGTTCTGCACCCCGCCCCCTGATGATGCGGTGTTATGGAGATACATGGACTTCACAAAATTTGTATCCGTTTTGGATAAAAGAGCCCTGTTTTTTTCAGCGGCAGACAAATTCGGAGACCCTTTTGAGGGCTCCATCTCCAAAGTAACCGCAGAGTTACGTCCCAGATTGCACCCCAACATTCCTTCAGAGACTCTCCAAACCCTCGCTCAAAGTTTAAAGGAGGCACGTCGCTTTACACTCATCAGTTGTTGGCACGAAAATAGTCATGAATCAGAGGCCATGTGGAAATTGTACGCCAGAGAGACAGATGGAATTGTTATCAAGACTGATTTTGACTCTTTAAAAAAGAGTTTTACATGCAGCGAAGGAATCAATATTGGAAGGGTTAGTTATGTTGATTATGAGAGTGCCATTATTCCTGAAGATAATGTGCTTTCTCCGTTTCTACACAAGCGAAAAAGTTTTGAGCACGAACTTGAGGTTAGGGCGATTCATATACTCCATAGGGATGATGAAATATCGAAATTTCGGGATGAAAATATCGGTGGCGCTTATTATGAAGTCGATCTTTCTCTCCTGATCAAAGAAGTGATTGTTGCACCTTTTGCACCAGACTGGTTCATAGAACTGGTTAAGTCAGTTGCTGCTCTCTACGGTTTGAAGGTGCCCGTTATTGAGTCTACCTTAGCCAATAGCCCTACGTGGGGTTAGATGGAACGAATATAAAGCCTTATGCTACAAAAGAGCCTTATGTGTAAGTCCTAAAATTAATTTGACAAATCCTCTTTTCGCGTGTATACTTAATAGTGCTTATTCAGAGAAGGAAGCGAAACTGTTTTTTCGCGAATTTCTCCGCTTTTTATGGGCTTATAGCTCAGACGGTTAGAGCGCGCGCCTGATAAGCGCGAGGTCCCTGGTTCGATTCCAGGTAAGCCCACCACTCCTCCTTTATTTTCCCATTTTTTCTCCTTATTCTAAACCTCCTGTTCCCAGATGGTTTTTCCAATTCCCCCAATTTTTAACGAAGATAAAAATCCAAATCGGGTTATAATATATTTAAGCATACCAACTACAACGCGGATTCACCTTAAACTAAATTTTGGGAAAACCCAATGCTACTCACACTCATCCGTCGAGAACTCCTCGATAACCTAATGACCTTCCGCTTTGCCGCCGCAGTTTTTATTATGCTATTGCTTGTGGTCGCGAACACCGTTGTGCTTCTCAAGGACTACGAGCGACGGTTGGCAGCTTACAACACCGCACTCAAAACGCATCAGGATAAAGTGCAGGAACTGAAAGCCTATTCGGGTTATGAATTGAACATAGATCGTCCCCCGAATCCACTGAGTATTTTCAATGCCGGACTCGATAAACGATTGGGAAATCAAGTTAGGGTTTACCACGCCTTTGTGCCGACGCTCTGGGATGCGAAGATGCACGGGTCGGATAATCCTTTTCTTAATATCTTCACCTCAATTGATATTATTTTTATTTTTGAAGTTATCCTCAGTCTGATAGCACTGTTATTCGCCTACGATGCTCTTGCTGGTGAACGCGAGCGTGGCACCTTACGTCTCGTGCTGGCACAATCGGTGAGGCGCGGACACATTCTACTTGCCAAATACATCAGCGCGATGCTTTGCTTGCTTGTGCCGCTCCTGTTAAGTCTGTTCCTTGCAATGATTTTGCTAACGAACAACCACTCTGTATCCCTTTCACCTGATGATTTTCTCCGCATCGGCGGGATTGTTTTAACATCGCTGGCATACCTATCGGTATTCTACTTCATCGGCATGCTGATTTCTGAGGTATCTCGTAGAACCAGCACTGCCCTCATGCTATCTATGTTCATCTGGGGGTTTCTGGTGCTGGTATACCCGAACATGATTCTCGCTGTGATGTCGCCATCGCGCCCGCCACGGGCGCAGGTTGATTCTGCTATGAAGCAGATGGAACAGATATGGGAAGAATTTGACAGAGAACGGAAGGGCTTTCTCATCAATGACCCGGTTCCAGGCGAGAGTATTTGGTTCAAGATAGGGGCAGTCGGAGGAAGTCACGAGCACCTCGCAAAACGAGCGTCAGCATTAGATGTTCATTTCAGGACTGGGCTTAATCTTGAGGAAATTAATGAGAGATCTGAACCGCAGGTACCACATGCTCAGAATTATTTCCGCTTCCTTGAGCCCCGCGTTATCAGTACTGCAGAGAAAACGTGGCTGCTCCGAGAACAAGGACTTAAAAATATTTTCGTAAAACCCGCAAGTATTGATAGAATCTTGTTGAAATTCTCACCCGTTGGAATCTATGATTCAGCGACACAAGCTTGGGCAGGTACCGATCTACACGGTATCCGCGATTTCTTCGACGCGGCTCGCCAGCATCGACAGAGAGTGATTGACTATTTCTACGATACAAAAGTCTTCGGAACCCGACAATGGTTCGCCGGGGACAAGCAGGCAGTCGATTGGAACGCGCTGCCGCAATTTAGTTTTAAAAGAAGCGATATCGGTATAAATACAGAACGGGCGTTACCGGATGTATGCCTATTGCTGCTAATTAACGTTATCCTCTTCACAGTAATATTTCTGATTTTTGTCAAGAGTGAGGTATAGAATGATTTGGCATATCGCAAAACGCGAACTCTACGATAACCTCAATAATCTCCGATTCGTTCTTGCGATCATGTTGTTGATTGGATTAATGATTACCAATGCTATCGTGTATCTTCGTGAACACCCAACGCGAGTGCAGCAGTACCGCAGTTCTGCCACGGAATCTTTGGAAGTTTTAAAGGCCCGGACGGACCTGTACGACATTGCTCTGAATGGACCTGGAGACCTCTACAAACAGCCAGCACCCCTCAGATTCTGCGCAGACGGTGGTGAATCTTTTTTGTCGGAATTCGTGGATGGAGGGTATTGGATGTGGGGTTACGGCGACGGTTTTAGAGACTTTTGGCTGCTGAATTATCCTGCTTCTAACCCAAATCTCTTGAATATTCGTCCGGACGTTACCAAAGTCGATTGGGTATTCGTCGTTGGTTATGTTTTAAGTCTCCTTGCCCTTCTCTTTACCTTTGATTCGGTGTCCGGTGAACGAGAGCGCGGCACGCTACGCCTCATGTTAGCAAATTCAATTTCACGCCATACTGTGTTATTCGGGAAGTTTTTGGGAGCATTGATAAGTTTATGTATCCCCACGGTGATTGCAATCTTAATCAACGTGTTAGTGATTTCAACCTCAAGTGCTGTCCACCTTAGCAGCGAGGCGTGGGAACGTTTAGGAATTATTATCGTCATCGCGCTCGTCTATACGTGTCTTTTTCTTGCGCTCGGACTCCTTGTTTCGACTCGGACGCAGCGAAGTAGCGTCAGTCTTGTGGTCCTTTTGTTAGCGTGGGTAATCTTTGTGATTTTTGTACCCAGTACCCTTGCTTCCATTGCGAGTGGGCTTTCATCACCGATCTCTTTTGATGAACTTCAAAAACGCCAAAATCAACTCCACCGCGAACTCTGGGATGCATATAGGGACAGGACATCGGGAGATGAAACACTGAGAAGAACACAGGGGCGGAGCGAATATATCATAGAGCAGCAGGAACAACAGGAACGGTCCCGGAGAGAGCATTTGAACCAACAGATTACCCAAGTTCAGCAGGCGCGTTCTGTCACCCGTGTCTCTCCAACGGCGATTCTTCAGCACAGTCTCGAGGCGTTCGCTGGAACCGGTTTCACACGGCATCTGCAATTCTTGGAAAACACCCAACGGTATGCTCGTGAATACCGCGAATTCGTCGAAAATACGGACAGATCAGATCCCGAAAGCCCGCATCTGATTGGTGTTCCTGAAGGTATGTCTAAAAAACCTGTCAGCCCAGAGGCTATTCCGAAATTTGAAGATACATTTAGCCTCGGCAAGGATTTCAATACAGCTGCGATAGATTTATTGTTGCTAACGCTGTTTGTTATGGTGCTTCTATCTGCGGCGTATCTTGCGTTTGTGCGCGTCGAGGTATAATGGATGCTACTCACACTTATCCGTCGAGAACTCCTTGACAATCTGATGACCTTCCGCTTTGCAGCAGCCGTCTTCATTACATTGTTGCTCGTGGTCGCCAATACCGTTGTGCTCCTCAAGGACTATGAACAACGACTCACGGCTTACAATACGGCTACCCAGGAAAGTCACCAGAGATTGCGCGGGCAAGAAACCTATTCCTATTATATTGGGAAATTAGTTGCCCATCGTGCGCCGAACCCACTAAGCATTTTCAATTTCGGATTAGATAAACGGGTCGGGAACAAAATTACCGTATACCACGCCTTTGTGCCGACAATTTGGGATGCAGAGAAACACGGGGCGGATAATCCGTTTCTCAACCTCTTCACTTCAATTGATATCGCGCTTGTTTTTCAAGGGATACTCAGTCTCTTTGCCTTGATTTTCGCTTACGATGCGCTTGCTGGCGAACGTGAACAAGGTACGTTACGCCTCGTGCTGACACACCCAATCCGGCGCGGGGACATCCTATTTGCCAAGTACATCAGCGCGATGCTCTGCCTACTGGTGCCGTTGCTGATAAGCCTTCTCCTGTCTATTGTCTTGCTGACGACCTCTACTACAATTTTCCTGAGCACTAATGATTTCCTTCGCATCGGTGGGATTGTCCTGACATCACTGCTTTATGTGTTGCTGTTCTACCTCATCGGCTTATGTATCTCCGCGATGACGCGTCGCACCAGCACCGCGCTCATGCTTTGCATGTTTGTTTGGGGGTTCTTAGTTCTGGTTTATCCGAATATGATTCTGACCGCAGTTGAAACCACACCGCAACCGGAGGCGTACATCTCGGACCATCAGCAAATCAAACAGATGTGGGAAGAATGGGAGAGCGCGCGCAAGCAGTTTCTCCGCAATGACCCTGTCTTAGGTCCCCTCTCGCGCAACGGCGAAGGGTGGGGATTGAAGTTGAAAGGCGTTGAATACAGCTTTGGACCGCGCGAAGACAAACCGTCAATATTGCTCTATTTCTACCAAACCGGATTCCATGCCGGAAAAATTGGAGCAGAATCTGAGCCACAGGTACCACTCGTCCAAGATTATCACGGCTTCTACAGTAGAGGTACCCTCAATACTGTAAACAGAACGTGGCTCGTCCGGAAACCCGCGCTTGCAGCTATCTATATCCAACCCGCAAATCTTGGTCGCACCCTACTAAAGTTTTCACCCGTCGGGTTGTATGATGCGGCAACAGAAGCTTGGGCAGGCACCGACTTAGCGGGTATTCAAGACTTTTTCAGTGCGGTTCAACGCTACCGGCGCGCAGTCCTTGACCATTTCGATGACGAGAAGATATTTGAATCGCGACAATGGTTCGCTGCTGACCACGGCACCGCTGACTGGGACGCGCTCCCTCAATTTTCCTTTCAGAGGAGTGATATAATCACAAATGCAAAGCGAGCCTTACCAGATTTATTCTTACTGCTGCTGATCAACTTAATGCTGTTCACAATCATATTTCTGATTTTTGTCAGGAGTGAGGTGTAGGATGATTTGGCATATTACCAAGCGTGAAATCTACGATAATCTCAATAGCCTTCGATTCGCGCTAACAACCGTGTTATTGCTGGCACTGATGGTAACCAATGCCGTTAGACATCTCCGAGAGCATCCGAAACAGGTCCAGCGCTATCGGGACGCTGTCGCTGAATCTTTGAATCAGTTAACGACGCATGCTGAGGAGAGTCTTTATAAACTGGCACAATACGGACCGGGAAATTTCTACAAAAAGCCGTCTCCGCTTCACTTCTGTGCAAATGGAAGTGAACCGATTTTACCAGATACGATCAAAGTGGACGACCCTATTGTGTTCGGAACGGTGGGTTCGTCCGATTCGTACGAAGAGACGGTCGTACTCCACGGTATCTGGACCCTGTCGTATCCAGATGCCAACCTCCAGAACAAGGACGTTGGCCCGGACGTTTCACAAGTCGATTGGGGGTTCATCATCGGCTATGTCTTGAGTTTGCTGGCACTCTTATTCACCTTTGATGCCCTTTCCGGTGAACGTGAGCACGGCACCCTCCGATTGATGTTAGCCAATTCAATTCCGCGGCACACTGTCCTTATCGGCAAGTTTTTAGGGGCGTTGTTCAGTATTAGTATCCCGTTTACACTTGCTGTATTGGTAAACCTTTTATTGATTTCCACCTCAAGTGAAGTTCACCTGACCACAGAAGCATGGGGGCGCTTAGGTATCATTTTCTGCCTCGCGCTTTTGTACACGAGTCTGTTTCTGGCGTTAGGGTTGTTAGTCTCTGCGCGTGTGCAACGGAGCGCGGTGAGTCTGATGATACTGCTTTTGACGTGGGTAACCTTTGTCGCCTTTATGCCGAGTACTCTCGCTTCAATTGCGAGCAGCTTCTCACCTGCCGTGTCCTTCGATAAATACTGGAAACAGCGTAACCCCGTTCAAGAGGATTTATGGGATAAATACGGGAATCGGCTCTGGTCAGAGGCATCCGACGAAGAGACGTTGAGAGCGAAAAGCGGCTTTTACATCGACAAGGTTGACAACTCGGAACGGAGGAGCGAGGCACGGTTGCGGTACCGGAGTTCTCAGGTGCACCGCGCCCGCGCCATCACCAGCATCTCACCCGCGACACTCCTGCAACACCTTATTGAAGCGTTTGCAGGTACCGGATTTGAACGGCATTTGCAGTTTGTGGAGAATACACAACGTTACGCTCGCCAACTCCGTGAGTTTGTCGTTGACACCGATAGAGGGGACCCTGAAAGCCTCCATATCATAAACGTTCGTGAAGGCATGTCGCAGAAGCCTATCAGCCCAGCAGCAGTTCCGAAATTTGAAGATACATTCGATCTCAGTCAGGATTTCAATACCAGAGCGATGGAGTTGCTGCTTCTGGGACTCTTTGTTGTCGTATTATTGTCGGGTGCGTATCTTGCGTTTGTGCGCGTTGAGGTGTGATTCCAAAATGCTTAAAACACTCATTCGTAGAGAACTACTTGACAATCTAATGACCTTCCGTTTCGCAGCGGTCCTGCTCATTACGCTGTTGCTCGTTGTTGCAAACTCGGCAGTGCTTATCCAAGATTATGAGCAACGTCTGGAAAGTTACAACGATGCTGTCAAAATGCATCAACAGGTTTTGCACAATTCCAAGACCTATTCTACCGCGTATCTGGACGTTGACCGGGCACCGAATCCGTTGAGCATCTTTAATGTCGGGTTAGATAAACGTTTAGGAAACCTCGTCGGTATCTATCATGGATTTATGCCGACACTCTGGGATGCCCGAATGCACGGCACGGACAATCCATTTATCGCCTTCTTCTCTTCAATTGATATTGTCTTTGTCTTTGAGGTAATACGGATAGGGCGGATCCGGAGAGTCTTCATGTTGTTGGGATTCAGGCGGGTATGTCGCAGAAACCTGTCAATCCGGAGGCGATTCCTAAATTTAAAGATAGGCTTAGCCTCAGCCGCGATTTTGATGCAGTCGCGACGGATTTACTGCTGTTGGTGCTGTTTCTTGGGGTGCTTATGTTGGGCACGTACCTCGCTTTTGTACGGCTTGAGATTTGAATAGGCGATAGGGAAAACTGAATCGCTTGCTTTTTCAAAATTCTTCGTGTATACTTTAGGATAACTAAATTTGAAACTTATCAATAAGGAAATAGCAATGAACGACTACACAGGCATTATTACCGTTGAACCCGGTAAACGCAGTGGGCAACCCTGCATTCGGGGCATGCGGATTACCGTTTACGATATCTTTGAATATCTTGCATCTGGTATGACAGTGGCGGAAATTCTTGATGATTTTCCCTATTTAACTGAAACGGACATTCGCGCCTGTTTTGCGTATGCCGCCGCCTGGAAAAAATCGCAGACCGTTGTTTATACGAATGAAACTTCTATTCGATCAGAACCTATCGCCGAATCTGGTAAATCTACTGGCGGATCTATTTCCTAATTCCATTCATGTCCAGGATGCTGGGTTAGATGCGTCAGAAGATACTGAGTTATGGGATTACGCTCGTAACAATGACTATCTTATTGTGTCAAAAGATGCAGACTTCAGGCATAGAAGCACCGTTTACGGGCCGCCCCCGAAAGTAGTTTGGATCGGTTTAGGGAATTGTTCAACGAGGGCTGTCGAAAATAACTTAAGAAATCATTACTCGAATATCCAAACCTTTGCAAGAGATACAAATCAAGGGTTATTTATGCTGCTGTGACCTGATTAAACCTCAAGAAGTCTACGCCCGCGAATACTGCAGCGATTCCTAAATTTAAAGATACGTTCAATTTTAATCCAATTAAAGATGATCCGCCATCAAATCAATACCAAGTGGATAATTTTTCAGTCACAGATTTCTATTTCGCAGTAAACTACCGTCCGATGGTAATGGTTCGCCTTCGTTGGCAGTCAACTCTGCATAAAGTGCCTGTAGCCGGGTCGTCACAGGTCGGATCCCTTCTTCTCCAATCTTCCTACCATCCACCTCTAAAACTGGACTTAGTTCACCGACAGTGCCAGTCGTAAATACCTCGTCTGCAGTATAGACTTCTGTTAATGAGACGTTCCGCTCCGTGAGTGGAGTGCCAGCGTCGCGAGCGATTTGGATGACCGTCCCCCGTGTAATCCCGGGTAGGCAGCTATCGGCGTGTGGTGTTAGCACATGTCCACGTTTTATAATAAAGATATTCGTCGCGTTTGTCTCTGAAACGTATCCGTGAATGTCAAGCATAATCGCATCGTCCACACCAGCAACATTCGCCTCAATCTTGGCGAGGATGTTGTTAATCAGGTTATTGTGGTGGATTTTAGAATCAACGCACTGTGGCGGATTCCGGCGGATTGCTGAGGTGATTAAACGGACACCGCTGCTGGCATAGATTGGGGGTTTCCACTCGGCGATTACGATTAAAGTCGTGCCGTACTGATTGACGCGGGCATCCATACTGGATGTGATCTTTTTCCCACGGCTGAGCGTTAGACGGATATGCACACCATCCCGCATGCCGTTGGCTTCAAGTGTTTCAAAGATCGCTTTTTTGACCGCGTCACGCGTCGGAACGTTTGCGAATGCCATGGCGTGCGCCGAATCCATGAGTCGGTCGAGATGTGCATCCAATGCGAAGATTTTTCCGTTATAGACACGCAAGCCTTCCCATACACCGTCCCCGCCTTGGACGAGACTGTCGAACACGGAGATTTTCGCATCCTCACGCGGGAGGAGTTCACCGTTGACGTGGATCAATATATTTTCGTTTCTTGCATCGGGTAATTTAGGTTCCATATTTCCTCCATTTTTGGCTATCGGCTTTCAGCCATCGGATATCGGTATGTGGCAGTTCCCTGTTGCGTTCTGCCATGAGGTACTCTTTCTGACTGCTGATTGCTAATCAATGACAGCCACTTTACCATGTATCACGGACGCTCACTCCTTCATCCGTGAGATAGGTTTTGATATTCTCAATTGTGAATTCGCCGTAGTGTGTGATAGAGGCGACGATTGCGGCATCGGCGTTACTTTTGACAAAAACATCCCGTAAGTGCTGTGGGTTTCCGGCACCGCCAGAGGCGATGACAGGCACTGAGACTAAATCTGCAATAGCACCGGTTAGGTCGAGTTCATACCCCGCCTTCGTGCCATCTGCATCAATGCTATTGACAACGATCTCACCTGCGCCGAGGCCAACGCCTCGCGCTGACCACTCCAAGGCATCCCAACCGACGGGTGTTCTTCCACCGTCTATGTAAATTTCATAACCGCTCGGAATCTGTTCGCTTTTGCGAACGCGTTTCACCTGCATGCTCAGCACGACACATTGACTTCCGAATGCCCGCGCGCCTTCGGCGATGATATCGGGGTTCCGCACGGCACCCGAATCTATACTCACCTTTTCTGCGCCTGCAAGGAGAACACGACGCATATCCTCAAGTGTCCGCAATCCACCCCCGACAGAAAAAGGTATAAAAATCTCAGCGGCGACAGCAGAGACGACATCAATCATTATATCGCGTCGTTCATTGCTCGCCGTGATGTCGTAAAAGACGAGTTCATCGGCACCGCCTTCATAATAAAACCGTGCCATCTCAACAGGGTCCCCGACATCAACATTGCCCTGAAAGGCGATACCTTTTGTGACCTTTCCGGCGCGGACATCTAAACATGGAATTATCCGTTTTGTTAGCATTTTTTAGCTATGGACTCCTCTAAAGTTGTGAAAAGCCTGCTTTAGGTTATGAATGGTTTCCTAATAATTGACACACTGCAAGGACAACGGACGCAGCAGCTCAGATTTAAGCATTAAAAATATTCAAGAGGTCGTCAAATTCTGACACTCTCAGGAGTTTATACATTCCCGCGAGCGCAATGAGGCCCAACGCAATCGGTGCAAACACGCCGAGCAAACGCGCCACTATGCCCTCCGTGCCGAGCCAATCGCCTTCAATAACGCCATTCGTCAACCAGCAGACCACCCCCATCACTGCTGAGGCGATCAAGATTTTAAGCGTTAGCGGCACAATCCGTTTTAGTCCCAATCGCCCGACCTTTCGTCGTAGTAGGAACAACAGCACAGCGCAATTCAGTGTGACAGTCAAAACCGTTGAAAGGACCACAGCACGCGGGTCCAAAAAGAGTTCTCGGTAGATAAAGAGATAGTTCAGACAAATGTTGAGTATAACCGTACAGATACTAACAATGACAGGTACCCGAATATCTTTGTAAGCGTAAAAACCGTCTGTAACGATCTTGAGGGTCGAGAATCCGCACAAGCCGAATGCGTAGACGAACAGGACTCCGGCGGTTCCAACGGTATCGAATACGCCGGTTTCTCCGCGTTCATACAGGAATCGGCAAATAGGTGCTGACAGGACCATCAACCCAACCGCTGCGGGTATTGTTAGCATAAGCATCAGGCGAAGGGCGTAAGAGAGCGCATTGCGGAAATTCTCTGTTGCTCCGGTTGTTACGAACTTGGCAAGTTGCGGAAGTGCGACTGTTGAAATCGCTACACCGAACAGCCCTATCGGGAGATGCACAACGCGGTAGGCACGACTAATCCATGTCAACCACGCAGACCCTGATGTAATAAAGAACGTATTCGTAAATTGGTTCACTTGCACGGCTGCAACACCTAACACAGCAGGTCCAACAAGATGAATAACTTGCAGCACCCTCGGATCGCGTAGACTCAATAGCGGGCTGTATCGAAAGCCGACGCGATACATAGACGGCACCTGAATTGCGAATTGGGCGATACCGCCGACGCACACACCGACAGCCATTCCTGTCACTGGATGCATCCCAGCCACTGGAAATAAATAGTAGCCGCTGACCCCGATAACGAGCGAACTGATGTTAAAGAACGAGGACGCACACGCGGGAATGCCGAACCTCCCTTTGCTATTCAATAAACCCATCGCGATCGCTGCGAGCGAAACAAAGAGGAGATAGGGAAACATCAGTTGGGTGAGATAGATTGTTAACTCAACTTTAGTATCAAACCCGTAGTGGGCGGTAGCATCTAGCCTTTCGTCGAAATTCTCACGCGCTAACACGTCAACGATAACGGGCGCGAAGGCGATACTGAGGACAGCGATACTTATTAAAACGAGGAACGTTAAATTAAAGACCTGGTTTGCGAGATTCCACGCCGCCTGCTCTCCATCCTCAGCCTCTGTGGCAAGGAATGTCGTAATAAACGCTTTACTCAAGATACCTTCGCCAAACAGGTCCCTCAAAAAGTTTGGAATCCGAAACGCTAAATAAAAAGCGTCGCCACTGAGGTTCGACCGGAAATAGTATGCGATCACCGCTTCGCGTGCGAGTCCTAATATCCGCGACCCCATCACGGCGATACTGACAATTCCGGCGGCACGGGTGACGCTTTGATTCTGGTTATCTGTTGACATTGTTCTTAATTTAGTGTAAATTTTAGGGCGTTGCCAATGCAAAATTCATATACATAAGGAGATCCACAGATGGAAGAAAAACGATATTTTACACTCGAAGAAGCAAACGCATGTATCCCTGATTTAATAGACGAGATTTCACTCTTAAGAGCGATAAGAGTCAAACTCGCAGCACTCCATGCAGAAATCACACCGCTCTTAGAAGTCGTTTCCACTAATGGTGGGAGCAAGCATACCGCGGATTTACTCAGAACAACTGCCCAATTTCAGACGGTTTTAGACGGAATCACGGCGCGCGGTTGTCATCTGAAAGGACTTGATCCCGGATTGGTCGATTTCCCGCACCTCCGCGACGGCAGAGAGGTTTATCTCTGTTGGCGGATGGGTGAGAACAAGATCCGTTACTGGCACGAAATCGAGGCCGGGTTTGACGGACGACAATCGTTGTAACTGGCTATTCGCTATTAGCAGTTCGCTATTCACTATCTGCTAACCACTAATCGTTCGTTTTAAAAAAGTGGTGTGTTGGTCCGTGTCCGTGCCCGATATCCAATGCGTGTTGAATAGCACCGGTGATGTATGCCTTCGCCGTCTGGATAGCGTCCCTTAAATCTTTGCCGTGTGCGAGTTGCGTCGCGATTGCCGCTGAGTAGGTGCAACCCGTGCCGTGTGTGTTTTCGGTTTCAACCCATTCCGCCTGAAAAAAAGTCCACTCTCCATCGCAATAAAGCACATCCGTCGCACTGTTGCCCGTAAGATGCCCACCTTTAACGAGGACGGCGTGACAGCCGAGTTCGGCAATGACTTTTGCAGCATCCTTTGCGTCATCCGTGTTTTGGATGTCTCGCTGTGCGAGCAACTCTGCCTCGTAAATATTCGGTGTAATCACGGTCGCAAGTGGGATCAACGCTGTTTTGAGACTATCAATTGCCTCCTCTTTCAAGAGTGAAAATTTGCTTTTGGAAATCATCACTGGGTCTACGACAACGGCTGGCGGCGTATATGCTTTCAATTTCTCGGTAACTGCTTGAACAATGGCTGACGAAGAGAGCATCCCTGTCTTGACGCTCGCTACGTCGAAATCTGTGAAAACGGCATCCAACTGCGCTTCAATCAGCGGAATAGGTAAATCAAAGGCGTCGGTCACTGCCACTGTATTTTGTGCTGTAACGGAGGTGATTACGGACATGGCGTAGCCGCCGTTGGCTGAAATCGCCTTTATATCCGCTTGTATACCGGCACCGCCCCCTGAATCTGAGCCTGCAATTGTCAAAATCTGTTTCATTTTTTTAACTATTAAATCTGGTCACCGTTCCACTTCGTTTCACGGTGATTCTCGGTTAACTCCGACCAACTCTGGGCTATAAAGGTTTCTAAATAATTCAAATCCTGAGAGGTTAACAGACAAGGTATCCAGAAGGAATCGTTAGAAATTAGAAAAATTCAAGATAGCGTTTCGCCTGTTTTCCTGCGTCCTTTGGAGACATAACGCCTGACATTACAGCCACTCCGAAGGCTCCCGCTGCCAGACACTCAGCAGCACGCGTCGGTGTAATGCCTCCGAGAGCAAAGACAGGTAATTTAACGCGCCCTACTAACTTTTCGAGATTTTCCACACCGACTGCGGGACCATAACCCGGTTTGCTTGCTGTCGGATAGATAGGGCTATAGGTGAGAAAATCAGCACCTTCCGCTTCCCGTTTTTCTGCTGCCTCACAGGTATGCACCGAGCACCCGATAGAGAAACCATTGCCTACCTGTGCCTTCACTGAACTTACAGATTCTGCACTTGCGGGGAGATGAACACCTGCAGCACCGACGTTGTCTGTGACGCGTGTATCTGTATTGATGAAGAATTTCGCCTCGTAATTTCGGCACAACTCAGCAATTGGTTGCGCTAAGCGTATCAATTCATCACTGTTTAGATCTTTTTCGCGCAATTGGATAGCGGTAACTCCGGCATCTAACAATTCAGAAACGACATCCACTAACGGAGTAGGCGCACATCTGTGTCTGTCTGTAATAGCATATAACCTAAAGTCAATCATTTTTTTTTAGGCGTGCGGCGAATGCTCCGTCAACGCCGTGTTCATGTGGGAATGTCTGGAGGAAGCCTTGGGGTGTTACCGCATTTGCGGGAACATCGGGCAAAAAGCGTCGGGCGTTCTCGACAGTATACATCGGGAATTCCGTCAAAAATCGCTGAACGACCTCCTCGTTTTCCATGGGCTCAATGCTACAGGTGCTGTAGACGAGGATACCTTCCGGTTTGACGTGTTGTGCGGCGTTCTTTAACAAGTTATATTGCATCTCACTGAGGGCACGAATTTGATCGAAGGTCTTGTTCCACCGGATGTCGGGGTGCCGCCGAAGCGTGCCGAACCCGGAACACGGTGCATCAATAAGCACAGCGTCCGCAGTTTTAATAAACCCAATATCTTCTTTTGTTGCGTCTATCACCCGTGTTTCAACGTTGCGGGCCCCGACCCGTTGACAGTTCTTTTGCAATAACGCTATTTTTTCCGTTGACACGTCTGTAGCAATGAGTTTTCCAGTATTTCCCATGAGATGGGCGAGATGTGTCGTCTTGCCACCCGGCGCAGCACAGAGGTCCACGATGAACCGAGCGTCCTTGGGCGAGAGGAGGTGCGACACTAACATCGCGCTTTCGTCTTGGACATAGATATCCTCCCGACGGAGGATATCCTTCAAGGTCTGGTCGCCCGTAGCATCAAAAGCAGTGATGGCACGGTTTTCGAGTACCAAGCCATCGGGGGCGATTTTGGAGACCCTTGCGGCAATGCCGTTTGTTTCTAAAGATTGACAAACTGCTTCGCGTTGTGCCAGGAGGGAATTGACGCGGAGCGCGAGCGGTGCAATCTGGTTGCTTGCGCGGCAGAATGCTAATGTCCACGAAACACCGCGGGTTTGAAGCCACCGCTTTACCAACCATGTCGGGTAGGACAAGGAAATCGCTATATGTTCGATCGGGTTTGCATCGAGTGGTGGGTAAGCTAAGGATATGCCTTTGCGTTGTACAGAACGGAGAACGGCGTTGATAAAACCTGCGGTTTTCTGTCCGCGAGCAGATTTGCGTCGGTGAGAAGTGGCGAGTTGGACGGTCTCATAAATCGCTGCGTGTGGGGGTATCCCGTCGAGATGTAGGAGTTGAAATGCTCCGAGTCGCAGGATATTACGATGTCGCGCATCTAACTGAAATCGCGGATTGATAAATTGGTTCAGCACCCAATCGAGTTGCCGCTGCCACCGGATAACGCCATAGACAAGCCCATTCACCAACCGCCGTTCCCGTCCGTCAATAGTATAGCGTCCGAACGCGCTGTCAACAACAGAGGCTATGGACGCGCTGGTATGCGAAAGGGTCAGCAGGCATTCTAAGGCGACTTTGCGGGCGTTCATATAGCAGAATAGTGATTCGCAATTAGCGAATGGCAATTGGTAACGAGCGGTTTGTGGAGACTGAAAGCGATCACAGATGTCAGAAGCCAACTACCCACGACTAACTACCCGCTGCCATCAGGGTGTGCAATTTGCGGTTGAGTCTGGACTTTTGACGATTCGCTGTTCCTTTTTTGATAACGCCTTTACCGGCGGCTCTATCCAAGAGACTGGCTATATTCCTGCACAATTCCTGTGCGACTTCAACATTGCCTTCACTGAGTGCTGTCTCTGTCTGTTTGAGGACTGTCCGCAGCGTCGCTTTACGATGTCGGTTGCGTATGCGTTTCTTTTCGTCCGCACGGGCGTGCTTCTTTGCAGATTGTCTATGCAAAACTGATACTCCTTTTAAGAACTTATTCCCTCAATAATCCAACAGACTACCGAGGTGCTGAATATCCTTCAACAGTGTGTACTTAATGATACCATAAAATATGGGGTTTGTCTACTTTTTTTCTTTAGGTGTCAGTCATCAGCGGTCGGTAGTCAGCAGGGCAACTTAGTGGTTTGTGGATTTTGTTGTGGAAACCTCGCCAGCGTCACAAACTAAATGAAGATTCATTTATTAATTCGGTAATGTCCTAATATCTGGAAGCCCGAACTTGTTCGGGAGGATCTCATCGGGACGTGTCCCCAACAAGTTGGGGCATCCGGAAAAAATTACCGAACTGATATTTATCAAAAGTTGTCATAACCCCACGGTTATCAAGGTTCTTTGGGGTTAATCGCATGAAAATGCGCCATGAGTTGAATAAGCATCTGTCTTTCTCCAGTAAGTTGGAGTTGTATTTGATGAAATGTGCGTCG
>JAJECD010000111.1 GCA_022822215.1 Candidatus Poribacteria bacterium
CTGTCAAGTGTTTATTTGGCTACTGGCTATGGGTCATGAGTTGTGGGTATGTTAACATTGGCGGTGATGGGAAGTGTGAGTGTCCTGTGGTTCGGAAACGCCACAGTCAGTAGCGATGCGAAGCGTCCCCAGTCCATCAGCGGACCGAGTTGGATGGTAATAATGGAGGTATCAGGGTTGATTTCCCATGTCAATCTCGAATGGCTTGATGGCAAGAGACGGATGTCGGATGTGTCGAGTGGGGCATTGACGGTAAGTGTGATGGTTTTGTGATAAGTGGTTTCGGGTCGAATGTCCCCGAAATCGTAACTGTTGGGGTTGAGTGTTGCGAACCGTTTCGCGGCGGCGGTGATTGTCAAGGTAACAATAGGCGTTGTGGGACTGTCTATGAAAATGGTCGCCGTTGCTGAGGTCTCGTCAGCAGGTAGGGTTTCCGGGTTGATGGTGATGTAGAACGTCCCTTCCTTGTCTGACGGGATTGCCGCCGGTGCTGTGATTTCGGCGTAACTGCATCCTGTCTGCACGTTTTGGATGTGGCGTGTATTTTTGCTGGTGTTTCGTGCTGTTACGGATCGTGTTATGGGACCTTCCCATTCGGGGAGGGTGCCGAAATCAATATGCGCCTGTGCCAAGACGAGTTCGGGTGACGGGTTCTGCGGGTTGTTGATGAGAACGATAATAAGCCCAGAGATGAGTAGAACAGGGATGATAATGGTTGTGAAGATTGTGCGTTTGGACATGGTTTGATTTTTGTTATCCCCCTGCTACGGTGGGAGGGTGGCAGAAATCGGTATGGGATCCGATTCATAGCAGTGCCACCCAAACTGGTTTAGATAATATATCACAAAAAGGAAAAAATTACAAATTTTCTGAGTGTATAAAGTTTTTGACACTAAATAATCCTGCTTTCAGGCTATCTTTCCACTCAGCGTCATTTAGTGTTCCAATAATTTACATCCGGATGCCCGAACTTGTTCGGGAAAAGTGCGCTGTCCCGGATTTGGTCTGGGAATAGACCAAATCCATTCCTTGTATTACATTTAAATTCGGGCATCCAGAGGCAGGAATCCTTCACATAAGTAAACCTGTTTCTTAAAACTAAATAGTCCTGCCATGACGTAAAATAGCCTTGTGATTTCGGTGCTTTTATGGTATACTTACGCATGAAGTTAATAGTTCAAAATACGTTTTTAGGATAGTTTGAAGGTGCGTCTCAGTTGTCGGACCGAGTTTTTCGACTACGCCGCTATAATGGGTCGACGAATCCACACACCAACCGAATTGAGCGAAATGAGGTTTATGGTTTTCACATTCACTTTGCAACAGAACGGTATCAACTGAGAGGGCAAAAAGAAGATGCCTATGCAGAAGAAACCGATCGCTATGGCAACTTGAATGAGGCAGTTCAGTGTCTGATTGAAGATGCAAATTTTGAAGAACCGTCACAGACGTAAGGGGGTGTTGGTAATGTCCATCGAAACAATAGAAAAGGACTTTATGGATAAAGTTTCGGGAAAAATTAAGCTTTCAGCCGAAGGCAAAGAGCGTTTTCGTGTATTAACGCCCTTCCAATTTGAGGATGGAGATCAGTTAGTTATCGTGTTAAAAAGAGTTGGCGATCGATGGATACTTTCTGACGAGGCACATACTTACATGCATCTCACCTATGAGATTGATGAAAAACGTCTTCATAAAGGGACACGCCAGAAGATTATTTTAAATGCCCTTTCGATGTTTGATGTTGAGGATCACAATGGGGAATTGATAGTGGATGTATCGGATGGTCGTTATGGGGACGCACTTTATGACTTTGTTCAGGCACTTCTTAAGATAACAGACGTGTCATACTTGTCAAAGGAGCAGGTTTGATCGACGTTTATGGAAGATTTCCGCACGCTGTTGAATGAAAAGGTATCAAAGCCGGAAGAGCGCATGTTTTTTAATTGGTGGCATCCGGAGCGAGATCCACAGAAAATTTATAAGGTAGACTGTCTGATTAACGGGATGCCCAAACCTCTTTTTGTGTACGCCCTTGCTAATGACAATAGGGCCCGCGATGCTACGATCGCGTTGCACCAGTTTAAAGAGTGGAAAGTATCTTTCCGTCCGCTGGGTATCATCAAGGATTCAAAAGCTGTTAGTAATAATGTATTGGCGCGCTTTCAAGATGTGTGCAAGGAGTATTTCGTAGGCATAAATGAAAGTTATGCGAGCATCGCACAATATATAGATGAAAATACCTCCGCAGCTACAGACGGCTAATACCCACGCGCAATTTAACAACCCTTAGTAAGACTTTAACCGAATGAACAAACTCTATTTCGGCGATAATTTAGAAATCCTACGCGAGATGGACGACGCACGGGTTGACCTCATCTGCACCGATCCACCGTTCAACAGTGGACGCGATTATAACTCGTTCATCGGCGATTCGCTTGCACAGAAGAAGGCGTTGAGGTTATCTCCCCTTGAGTTGCCCCCATGTTGAGGTTAATCGTGCCTCTGGCGTAATGCTGAGGCTGGAGATGGTGAAAGAATCCGCCCACGCCGTGCCTTCCCACTCGTTTGCAATGTTAATCCCCTCCATAACGAAGCCGAGAATCTCGATCTCGTCGAAGTTGAGGTCTTGGAATGTTGTGCGGTATGCCCCATCTGCGAATAGGACGAAGTATCCAGCGTTAAAATAGAGTTTCATCTCTGTGAGTACATCCGTTTCCCAACGGGTCCGCGGTTCTCTGGAGAGCCGGATCCGAAAGGGATGGCTGCTCCCTTTGCCATCAAAACGCCTTGCTCTGATCTCATCGGGAAAAAACACATAAAAAAATGGGTCTTCTTCAGGTGTATCGGGAAAGTGCCGTCCGACACAAAAACCGAAACGCGTCTTGTCGCCGCCGAAGTCGTTTATCGTAACCACGAAGTTTCGATAGGGACCCGGGATTGCCGTGAATTGGTAGAGTTCGTATCCGACCTCCCATTCCCGCTTAACTTCTACACGCAAAAATCCGTCGGTTATTTTCCAGATGGCATCGTTCCCGACGCTCTGCCATGCCTCCAGATTTTCAGCATCAAAGTCGTCATGCCAGTCTTCGGCGGATACCGGTAGAAGACAGGTGGTGAAGATGTATATAAGTATGAAGAGGTATATGTTTTTGTTTGGCATGAGATCTACGGACTACTTGATTTTTATGCAGTCGTACCACTGTTGTGTCTTTTTTCCTTTTCGACTGAGTACACCCGGTTCGCGCTCGGTTGGGGGACCGAAGTCACCGTCGAGTTGTTTAAGAACGTTCCAATCGGGTGGGAACCATGTCCTGAGCGTTTTACAGTTAACCTCAAGCGTTTCGCCTTCCCATCCACCGATTTTGTAGTACATCGGACAGATCCAGAGTTCGGAGCCGCGTGCATACCGCCGCCAACCCGTTACAGAGGCTTGCGCGCGGATGATATTCCCGTCGCGCCAGTGCCGTTCAACGCCGCTCCAAGGGTATCCGGTTGTTCCACCGCCAGCACTAATCTCACTCGGACCTAAATCGTCGTAGAGTGTAATGTAGGAGTAGTTTGTCCCCCACGGCGTGTCGTCTGTGTTGAAATACCACCACTGTCCACGATACCAACGGACTGCGCCTTGAATACGTGAAGCCGAAACTGCTGCGCTTTCAATCGTTTCTACGATGTCAAATCGTCCTCTGTTGTTGTAGGGATTGTGGACACCTTCACAGAGGGTGAGGGAATTGAGTTCGGGTCCGAACCACATTCCGTTTACGCCGGGGGTTCTGTAGTAAGAGCCTGAACTCGGCGGATGGGCGCGTTCGCCTGGATTTAACCGTGCTTTGGCGTGGTTGTTCCAAAGGACAATGCCGAGGACGAGAACGAGTAGAAATCCATCAAAGATGAGGTCTAAATTTTTTCTTAGCATGTTTTCGTGATTGTTAGTTATTGGTTGTTGGTTGTTCGTTAAGAGAGTTATAAGGGTAACCTATCGTAGAGGCGAGGTCGCCTCGCCCCATACCAAAGCTACATTTTTTCAAGGTTGTCCTTGTTTCAGGCTTGCCCATGTGGTTGTGAGTTTTCGTTTTGGAGAGACGGCGAGTCCGTCAATCGTGAAGGTATCCACCCACGCGCTGCCTATATCGACATCTTCTGTGACGAATCCGGCGAGGACGAAGGCGATGGTGTCAATCTGGTCGAAGTTGGCATCTCTGAAGTCGAGGCGTGGTTCTCCGTCAGCCTGTAGTTGAAACCTACCGCTTTCAAAGTGTAGGGTCATCTGTTGGAGTTCGTCTGTGTTCCAGCGTTTGCCGGGTCCGACGAATATGCTGCCGTTTCTGGAGGCTCGCATATCGTTAGTGAAGAAGAGGTAGTAGCCGTGTTCGTCTACATCGGTAGCGATATTCAGGAAATGCTTTGCGAGGGCGATACCGAACCGGGCATGCGTCGCGCCTACGGTTTCGAGGGTAATCGTAAAGTCGTTATAGGGACCGGGGTAGGCGATGAACTGATACAATTCAAATATCGTGCGCCACTCTGCTTGTGCGTGGATTTCTGCCTTCAAAAAACCGTCTTCAACTTTCCAAGTGGCGTTGTTCCCAATGTGTTGCCAGTCGTCTTTTGCCGCTTGTTCAAAAGGGTCTTCCCAGATAACAGCAGACACTTCTGTTTGGAAAATGAGAAATATATGGATGATTAGGGTTGCTATGCTGTTTTTCATGTTGCGTTTGTTTGTGCGTCTATTTTAGTAGTATACAATCGTACCAATCCGTTGTTTCTTTCGACGTGCCTTTTTCGCGGCGGCTAAATTTGTTAAATTCGGGTCGGAATTCCGGTAACATCAGATGTCCTTCGACGTGTGCCAGAACTTTCAGATTATGCTCTCCTGTCCCTGTCGCGCAATAGTAAGTCAAGGTGCCGTGTTTGTAGTACTTCGGCGCGAGATATTTTTTTCCGTCGTGTTCATATCGGTGGTAACCCGTTACGTCCGCCTTGGATTTTATAGCATCTCCCTGTCGCCAGTGTTCCTCAAATCCGCTCCATGGGAATCCAGTGACAGTGTTTGCTGCGTCGATGTCTGTCCAGCCGATTTCAGATACGAGTGTAAGGTGTACAGTATCCGTGCCCCACGGCGTATCAGCAGTTGCGAACCGCCACTCTTGCCGCCGGTACCACCAAACCTTTCCCGGTCTTGAGGAGGGCCAGACCTCAGCATCTTCTCTGGTATAAATGATGTCGAAAAATCCGGCTTTGTTGTATTGGTTGGGTGTATTCGGACAAAGTACCCGACTGTCGATTTCGGGTCCAAACCAACGGGTATCGCCCTCGGATTCTATGAATTTCCCCGGTGTCCGGTAATAGTCGCCCGCGACTGTGGGGACAGCAGTCTCCCGAAGGACGATTCTTTCGCCATCAGAATAAGTGCCGTGCAACGCCGCGTCTACTGGGAACGCGAATGAGTGGAGGACAATAATTGCTACAAGGATAACTGTATTGAGGTGAATGGTACACGGTGTGTGCGTGCTATTCTGCGAATGGCGTGCCATCTCGTTTTCCTAAATAGATGCGATATCCAGTGCCGGGGATAGGTATCTCGACCTGCTTATGAATGCGTGTCCGTTGATAACGGTTTGTGGCGGTTTCCAATTCCGCATGGACGGCGCGGATGTACAATTGATAAGGTTTTTCAGTCAGATTGTCGAATTTAAAATTGCCGTCTGTGTCGGTTTCTACCTCGAACCGATCCAGCGTCATTGATAGATCGGACGGATTCAATTCCCACGGATACCAAGACCGCGAGACGACGGCGTTAGGCACGGGTTCGCCTGTATCTGCCCAGCGTACGTGACCCTGTAGCGTGCTTGTGGGACGATCTGCTATAATAGACACTGCTTCGCTGTTTGGTGACGCTTCCACATTGATAGCCGTTGCCGATATGCCATCTCCAACGATATAGAACGTGTATGTCCCTGAGAAAAGTCCATCCACAGTGAAAGTAGATGCTGTTGCAGGAAAGTGCCTTAACAGGAGCGGTTTATGCAACACTAAGGGATTAAGACTTGGTTCCATCTGTGTGTCTGCAGGGAAAACCTTCACAGTATAGTGTGCTTCTGGATTGATGTCCTCTGGCAAAATAACGTGTCCTTTAACAGTCATCCCCTTTTCAAGTGGGACGGTCAGCGGTTTTTCTTCAATGACTACGTTCTGATAGACTCTGGAGAAATAGCCTCTCTTACTAACCTCCAGAGAAAGGTATTGTGCTTCGGCTGCCAACACCTGCATCTGAAACTTTCCCATATCGTCCGACGCTGCGGATGCGAGAAGGGCGTTATGTCCGGACGGTGTTTTTCTGTGCCGCGTTGCGTAAATTCGCGCTGCTGCTATCGGACGTGCCTCCGTATCAATGACCGTGCCATGTAAGGTTTTCAATTTCGGCAGTCGAATAGAGATGTTTGGCTGTTCTTGCGGATGAATAACGTCCACAAATGCTATGATAACACCGTTTTTGGAAACTGTCAATGTGTATTCAATGGGATAGAGATCAGAGAAGTGGAAGTTGCCTGTAGTATCGGTTTTTGCTGCGTGTTCGACGGGTGCGGCGGCGCGGAAGAAGTCTGCGGATTTATCATGCATCTTTAAGTTCACAATGCAGCCTTGGACATCCATGCCACCGGAGACGTTTCCTTGCAAGGATAGCGTACGTTTCAACGCAATCTCACCCAAGTCATACCGATTCTTGCCCAGAGACATCTCCTGTCGCAGCAGTTTCGATTGGTATTCTGGATGGAGTGCCATGAGTGAGAAGGCGTAGTAGGTTTCGGGTTCATTCGGGATAGGCAGTGAGAAAGTTCCTTCGGTGTCGGTTGCGGTTGCGTGTGCGAAGTCGCGATCGGGATAGACCTGTTCAATCTTTTCAGGAGAAACGCGCACAAGTACATCGGGGATGGGTTGCCCATTTTCGGCATCGACAAACGTGCCGTGAAGGCTTGCACTCAGTTGCGGCGTTTGGCAGATGCCAGCGGCGGTGTAAAAGCAGAGGAGCAGAACCAAACGGGTGATTAGGAAAGCCTGTCTTGTAGCATAAACTTTTAGTTTGTGCATAGTATTTTCCATCCTAAAATCCTGATTCTGACAAAAAAACAAGCCCCGAGGGGAATAGGGCTTGTCTTTTTGAAGGGCTATTTGCGCTAAAATACCCCCGACGAGATTTGAACTCGTGTCGCCGCCGTGAAAGGGCGGTGTCCTTGGCCAGGCTAGACGACGGGGGCTGAAAAATGGTGAGCCGTA
>JAJECD010000246.1 GCA_022822215.1 Candidatus Poribacteria bacterium
GACGCAGCAGCGCAAAAGCAATCGTTAAAAACTAATTTCTGCCTTTTTTCGTGATAGCCTCTTCAAGATCGGCTTTGCGATAAACGGCTTCGGAGAGGTCCACCTCATATAAATAGGCATTTTTGAAATTAGCACCGAGCAAAATAATGCCTTTCAACTTGATTTCACCGAAAATCGCCTCTCCGAGATCCGCGTTCTCAAAACTGGTGAGTGAGCCGAAAGGTCCAGGCATTTCGCATCTTGGGCAACCGAGTGTCGCACGCCGCAAATCCGCGCCCCGGAAGTTCGTGCTACACAGCAGACTCCCGCTGAGGAATGCACCCTGTAGGTCGGCTTCCTCAAAGCTGGCATCCGTTAAATCAGAACCGACAAGATAGGTCCGCTGTAAAGTTGCCCCAGAAAGATTCGCACCCGTGAGGTTGGCATCGTTTAGATTCGCGTCTGTTAAATCCGCGTTTTGTAGATCAGCACCGCTCAGATTCGCTTCCGACAAATCAATACCGGCGAGCGGTTGATTCGTTAAATCCAGGTTTGCAAGATTTTCGCCAGAAAGCGATTCACCGGCTTGACATTTTTTAACTATCTCATTTTGCGTAAGTTGAGCCATTAACTGCCTCCAATCGTTATACGGTATTTTAGGGCTGCTTGCAAGCCAATATTTCTATCAATAAAGATACACGCATAGGTTATACTTAATAGCATAGCATATACACAACAAAAAGTTAAACTTTTTTTGACAATTTCCGCCGTATTAACCAAATATCTCGATCACTGCATCGAGATCACAGCGAGGTAAGACCATGAAAAACTATTACCCGGTATACCCGGTCGAAGCAGAATTCTTTGAGGACGAAGAAGAAAAGGACGAAAGCCCAGAATCCCCCAGGGATGAAACGTTTGCCTATCTACAAAAGATAGCCAAGACCCCGCTGCTGAATCCTAAACAAGAGACCGCCCTTTTTGAAAAATACCAAGAGGGTCTGCGGATGTTCACGACTGTGCTAAACCAATTCCCCAAGTGGATACTCGCGGCATTAGATGCTACGGAGAACCTCGCCTCCGATGACAAGCACAAACTTGAACCCGCACAGTCAGAACACGGATTAATTATAGACCAGCTCCGCGCCGAAATTCAAGCATACGGTGTCTTATTGGAAAAATTAGAAGCGAAAGCGAACTTGCTAAAGCAGATACGGTGGAAAATCTTTGAAGGCAACTTACATCTTCTAAAAAAATATGTTGATGCGACCTCGCCGTCCGAATTGATACAGGTAGGCAGCCTTGGACTCTTGAAAGCTATCGATAACAGCAACACAAAACGCGGTTCCAAATTCCGAACGTACGCTCGTAAAACGATTCGTAACAGCATCAACACTTTTAACGGAGAGGCAGGAGAATCACCAGAACAAAGCAAAATGCCACTGCCTGCAGAAGCACCCTTGGCGCGGGACCTCCGCTTTATGGACGCAATTCCGCTCGACACCGAACAAGAGGCGGAGCTGTTTCAAGAATTGGATGTTATCTGCCACGAGATTACAACGCTTTTAGAGACCTTGCCTGCACCTATGGCACCAGAGCGCACTGCGGCTTGGAATCCACGCACCCTTCTGTTCATTCTTGAAGATGTACAGCGTGAATTTGGACAGGTCGAGTGGTTGTTGAGCCAGTTGGAGGCAGCGGATCAGGTCACACACGGCACGAAACTCAAAATTGTAGAAGCGAATCTCCGACTCGTCGCGAGCATCGCCAAACAACACCACTTCAGCAAGACATCTCTAACTTTCCTCGACTTGATGCAGGAAGGGAGTCTCGGACTGATGCGAGCAGTCGATAAATTCGATCACACGCTCCGCTTCCGGTTCAGTACCTACGCAACTTGGTGGATTATGCAGTCTATCAAACGCGCCCTCGACCAACAGGGACAAATGATCCGGGTACCTTGCTATATCGGTGAAGCACGTCGTGCCATCAAGCAGGCGCAATCCGATCTCACAACGGAACTCGGACGTGAACCCACGACACGGGAAATCGCTAACGCCGTTGAACTTACAGAGAAAAAGGTCCTGGAAATCTTCAACGCCACCAGAGATCCGGTTCCGCTTGACGCACCGATTAATGAAGATTCCTCTGACGGGTCGTTCTCTGAGCTCATTCCGGATCAGTCCCAGATTACACCGGAAAACTACCTACTTGACTACGCCAAAGTGGAAGTCATCACTGAAGTCCTCAACCGGAAACTAAATCCACGTGAGACACAAGTGATTATCCTTCGATACGGCTTGATGGACGGCACGGAGTACACGCTTGCAGACATCGGAGACAAACTCCGAATCAGCAGGGAACGCGTCCGACAGATAGAAGTCGAAGCAATTGGAAAACTCAAGCGCCACGACTCGAAAGCGTTGCTGCAACAGTTGCTTCAGGATGCCTAAAAATAGGGAAAGGGGGTAACTACGTGAAAATCGCCTATTTCGACTGCTTCTCTGGCATTAGCGGCGACATGACACTTGGTGCCCTTGTTGATGCCGGTGTGCCACCCGACGTACTCACAACCGCACTGGCAAGTCTCAAACTCGACGCTGAGTTCAGCTTGCGTTTTGAAAAGGCTGTGAAACACGGTATCACCGGCACTCGCGCAATCGTAGAAGTGCACCCAGCACACACTGATACGCCTCACACACATGAACACACCCATGGACACCATCACCACGACCATGGACCGAGTCGCCATCTCTCTGATATCTTCAAATTGCTTGACGACAGCGGTTTAGATGCGGAGGTCCGAGACACAGCAAAACGCGTCTTTGACAGACTCGCTGAAGCAGAGGCAAAGGTTCACAATACCACCAAAGCAAACGTTCACCTCCACGAAGTAAGCGGCATCGATTCAATTGTGGATATCGTTGGGTCGGTCATCGGTTTAGCACATCTCGAAGTAGATGCTGTTTACGCCTCTCCGCTATCTCTCGGCAGAGGTTTTGTCCGATGCGCACACGGTCTTATGCCTGTTCCTGTCCCCGGCACGATGGAACTCTTACAAGGTATCCCGATACAACAAACCGATATTCCGAAGGAATTGGTTACCCCGACGGGGGCAGCCCTTATCACAACACTCTCGCAGGAATTTGGTGTCATGCCACAGATGCGGTTGGATCGCGTCGGATACGGTGCCGGGACCCGAGACCTCGAACAACGTCCCAATCTCCTCCGCCTCTGCCTCGGTGAAAAAACGTCCGATAACGTCTCGCAAACAACACACCACACCGAAACTGATAGCGTTGACATCATCGAAACGAATGTAGATGATATGTCCCCCGAAATTACAGGTTACGTCACGACCCAACTCTTTGCAAACGGCGCGCTTGATGTCTTTCTCATACCTATCTTCATGAAGAAAGGTAGACCGGCGACGCAGATTACCGTGCTCTGTCCGACTGCACGGCGCGACGCACTCATCAAACTTCTCCTCACGGAAACTACGACTTTCGGGGTCCGACTCTCTTCTGCAGATCGCGTCAAACTGAGGCGCGACTTCACGCAGATCGAAACACAATGGGGCGCGATCCAAGCGAAATGTGGGTATCTCAACGGCACCTTGATTAAGACCATCCCCGAATATGAGGATTGCAAACGACTCGCCGAAGAAAACAACGTTCCACTTCAACAGGTCTACGCAGAGGCACTCAGCAATCTTCCTTAATGGTTATCGGTTGTCGGTTTTCAGTTAAGAGCGGATTGTGGCAGAAAAGTAAAACGCAACCGCGGTAGCGCGTTACTGACGACTATCTTGGCACAGATCACACGTCCCGCACCGATAATCTTCCGCAACATTTTCACCAAAGTAGTTCCGAATCACCCGCGTTCGGCAAGTAGCCTCTAACGCATAAACGATTACCTGATCAATCTGGCTCTGTTTTCGTCGGACATAATCTCCGACTTCAATCTGCTCATCTGTCAGTGTACCGAGGAGTTCGCTATCTTGGAGGAGCTCAATGAGCAGCAAATCCTCCTGTCCCCAGTATTGAATATAACCGTCGTTTTGTAATTCAGCGAGCTGTTCCATGACCGCCTTCGGATTCAGTCCAGTCGCTTCAGACAACTCTAAAACAGTTCTGGATCTGATTTCCCTCAAGGAGCGGAATAGATACCGCAGCTCGGCATCTGCTGGCTCCATCCCCTCAATCCAAGAGGCATGGAATCTCACAGAGAGCTGGGACGGAACGTTATACCACCGCTTCAAGAATCCCAATTTTTCGAGATAACTGAGAGAGAGAAGGATTTTTGTCGCTTTAGCACCACTCATCCATTCCAGTTCTTCATTAGCAATCGCGCGGTATTCACCGATGCCCCTGAAACCTTCAATAATCCTTAAGAGCTTAATCAAAAAGGGTGTATTCGGTGCGTTTTCATTAATAAACCACTCATGCAACCCGCGGTCATCCTGGCAGAAAAACAACACACAGAACGAATCCTCTCCATCTCTACCTGCCCTCCCGATCTCTTGACAGTATTCCTCAAGCGTGCCAGTGAGGGTCCAGTGTATAATGTATCGGATATCCGGCTTATCGATTCCCATACCGAAAGCGTTGGTAGCGACGACAATGTCTAAGCCGTTGTCGCTATCGTCGAAAAACGCCTCTTGTACACGATTCCGTTCGTGGGGTTCAAGTCCGGCGTGGTAGAAACCTGCTCGGAACCCGCGTTGTTGGAGAAAGTCAGCGATCTCTTCGGTCTCACGTCGTCGCCCGGCGTAGATAATCCCATTTTTCGGCGAAGTGCGAAGGTTCCCGAGGCTGGCTGTTAATGAATGCGGACGCTGGTTGGTAAGGAATCTTTCGAGCTGCTGATACTTTTCATCTTCATCTTTATTGGGTTGAACACACAATCTTAAATTAGGACGATCAATCCCCTGTGTAAGGATACGAGGCGTGGGTATATTGAGTACATTGAGAATATCTTTTTGGATGTCTGGTGGGGCGGTTGCTGTGAAAAGTGCGATGACCCGTGGCTGGAGAACATCAAGGGTATCCCGGAGCGACAGATAGGCGGGACGGAAATCGCGTCCCCACTGCGAAATACAGTGCGCTTCATCAATGACGAACAGAGAGATAGGGAACGCATTGAGAATGTCTAAAAATCGTCGACTTCGGAGACGCTCCGGTGAGATGTAGAGGAGTTTGATCTCGTTTCGCTGCAGACGCGACAGTTCGCTCTGGTACTCCTCCCACGTCAGCGCGCTGTTTATGAGCGAAACCGCCTCGATGCCTTGTTCACGCAACCCATCCACCTGATCCTTCATTAACGAGATGAGCGGCGAAATCACAACGGTTATACCGTCAAGCATCAGCGCGGGGAGTTGATAACACAACGACTTGCCGTGTCCGGTCGGAAACACAGCGAACACATTCTCGCCATCCAAAATCGCTTCAATAATCTCGCGTTGCCCTTTACGGAAAGACGTATAGCCGAAATGCGCCTGCAGTCCTGCCAGCAGCCGATCTATCGGAGATACAGGCACCGTTGCAATAGCAGCTGTCGGTTCTGGCGTATCCGCCGAATCCAGAATAGCATCTACCTCTTTAAGCAAATCCTGCAAGCTTTGCATACTTTTAACGATTATGTCTGGGCGGGGTTTTCGTTGTCAACCCCCCGGTTCATGCCATAAGGCATGAATACCGTTGATTGAATGCCGTACGGCATTCATACCGTTGATCCTCTAAAATTGTTAAAAAGCCCTGCTTTAAGTTACGAGTGGTCTACTAACAATTTGAAGACTGCAAGGACAACAGACGCAGCAGCGCAAAAGCAATCGTTAAAAAAAGCGGAAGCGGAAGATATGGAAGATAGCGGCAACACCGTCCTTCCAACCAATCGTTTTCCCCTCGTGATAGTCTCTGCCGCGGTAGGTAATAGGCACCTCAACGATTCTACACTTCCGTTTAGCGAGTTTCGCTGTAATCTCAGGTTCAAAACCGAACCGATCCGAATTGAGCGAAATCTCCTTGAGAATCGCTGTCCGAATCACCTTATAACAGGTCTCCATATCGGTGAGTTTCGTGCCGTTGACGATGTTTGCGAGGGTTGTGAGAAATTGATTCGCGAGATAACTTCGGAGTAACCCTTTCTGTCTACCCTTCATAAACCGTGAGCCGTATACGACATCGGCTTCACTGTCCAGGATAGGGCGCAGTAATTTGGGGTAGTCGTTCGGGTCATACTCCAAGTCGGCATCTTGGATAAGCGTAATCTCACCCGTGACATGTTGGAATCCAGTCCGGAGTGTTGCGCCTTTGCCCTTATTCACATCGTGATAGAAGACACTCACAGAGATTTCAGATGTACTTTCGCGAAGAGGTTCAGACGCAGGCGGTTCGCTATTCGGAGAAGCGTTCACCGTTAGAGGTATCTGGGGTGTTGTGATGTATTTGCGTAACTCGTCCGGATTTTCTCGAACGGCTTCAATTTCTTTTAAAATCGCCCGTGTACCATCTGTTGAAAAATCGTCGACGAGAATCAATTCTTTTTTCATACCGATTTCAACAGCAGCGATCTGTTGCAGCAATTCTTTTAGGCTCGCAACTTCATTGAAAATCGGAATCACAATGGATAGCGTAGGCTCCATATAGATGCCCCTAATGTTTTATCTTACTTCCTTAACGTGAGATTTGATAGCATCGAAGCGAGACTGGATACAATCAATTTCGCCTACTTAAATGATACTCAATCTTTCTTTAAAAAGCAAGTTTAAAACAGTATCACTCAGTTTTCAGGCATACGACAATCGTTCAACCCTCCGTTCCAAAGGCTCCATTGTCTCAAGAATACGGCTCATAAGATATGTTTTATCGGCAGTATAGGAGGCGTTATCCCACTGATTGACCCGCTCCCCTGGATCGTTTTCCAAATCGTAGAGTTCGCCGTAAGAGTGTCCACAATACCACGTCAGTTTTCGCGTATCCGTCACAACCGTTTTCAGACGTAAGCCTCGTGGGTCATCTACACACTCAACCAACACCGAATCTCGGACAGATGCTGTTTTTCCTGTAAGCATCGGCATCACATCCACCCCATCGGTATCCGATGGAATCGGCAATCCGACTGCGGAGAGGACTGTCGGCACAATATCAACATGACTGAAAAGTGCCTGTGTGCGGTGTCCGTCGGGTATTGCTTGCGGAAACCGCATCAAGGTTGGGACGCGGACAAGCTGCTCGTAATGGAAGGGTCCTTTCATCCAAAGACCGTGATCCCCAAGGAGTTCGCCGTGATCGGTCGTGAAAACCACTAATGTGTTTTCTGCCAATCCAGACGCATCCAGACCCTCCAGAATACGTCCCATCTGCTGATCGATAATCTTCACCATATTGTAATAGTACGCTCTACCGAGTCGTGCGTCGGCTTCAGAGACTTGGCGATAATCCGCTCCACCTCCCTGTCCAGCAATAGCAAACGTCCCACGAATTTCCGATTGTTCGAGTTCGCCGCAACGCGCCTCCAAGAAATGCGGCGGTTTATCCGCTAACTCACCCTCAACGAAGTCTGGAAGTGGGACCTGTGCGGGATCAACGCGCTCTTCAAACTCAGTTGGGACGCAGTGTGGGTGATGTGGATCCTGGAAACCGACCGCCAACAAGAAAGGTTGAGACGCATCCCGATTGGATAGAAACTCTATTGTCCGATCGGCTGTCCAGACGCTGTTGTGGTATTTCAGCGGTATATCCCAATCGTACGCCTCGCCACCGAAACCCCTTTCACTCAGGCGCGTCGCTTTGCTATAACTGTCAAAGGTCTCTTCAGAAACTTGTGAGCGAACCCATTCGCCGTAATGTCCAGCGACCCCGTAAGTTGCGTGTCCAAGTGCGAGTTCGACCGTTTCAAACCCGTAGTAAGGCCCTTGAAATGCCGGATAGCGAGTCGTATCATTGCGCGTCTCAATCGACTGCTCCGCAGATGCACCGAAGGGTTGGAAGTGCGCTTTGCCGATATAGTGGGTGCGATACCCCACTTCAGCGAGTCGGTGGGAAAGCATCGGTTCGTCTTCCGGGACATTCATACCGACGTTCCACGCACCGTGACGACTTACATACCGTCCTGAAAAGAGTGAGGCACGGGCAGGCGTACATACCGGATTCGCACAATACGCCCGTTCAAAACAGACGCCTTCAGACGCGAATTGGTCCAGATGGGGTGTATCTGTGAATGTCGATCCATAGCAACTCAGGCTATCCGTCCGCTGCTGATCGGTTGTAATAATGAGAATATTAGGTTGTTGTGTGTTCATAGTGTTGCGGTATCAAAGGACGTTATTCACAAAACGGTTTCAAATAGGTGTAGCTCTGTTCTGCTGCGTCTTCCGGCTCCATTATCTCACGAAACGCCTGATGCACCGTCACATAGCCTTCATAATCTATTGCTTCCAGACCTTGAAAAACCAACGGAAAATCGATGCCACCTTCGTCTTGTAAACGGATTGGATCGTGTGGAACTTCGCCTTGAATCCACGTCAGGAGCCGTGTCTTTCCATCGGGTCGGCGGATGTGGTTCTGGAGATAGACATTCATAAGATAAGGTGAAAACCGCTTAAGTGTCTCAACACCATAATCCTGCCCACACAGATCAAGGTTCGCAGGTTCGTAGATAATCCCGAAGTTCTTCCGACCGACGCGTTTCAACACATCGACAGACCCATCTACCGTCTCAAAGAGGCTCTGTGTATGCGACTGATGCGCGAGACGGATGCCGCGTTCAGCGGCTTCGTCAGAGGCACGCTGTGCCCATACGATGTCGTCTTCAACCTTCATCGCAATACGGATGAGGTCTGCACCGAGGAGTTCTGTTAAATCGAGATAGGGGGTTATATTGCGGAGTCCATCGGGTCCCTGCTCGTTATTCAGCGGGACAGGGAAATCACCGGTAACCATAGAAACCCTTAGGTTAAGCAACGCTGCCTGTTTGCGGGCAGCGGTAATTTCTTCTAAAGGTGAGTGGGTACCGACTTGTGAGGCGCGCATGCAGACCGCCTCGTAGCCGAGACCTGCTGCGAGTTCAGTGAGTTGTGTGAAGGTGTGCGTGGCATCTTTTTTCGAGGCGGTTTCTGCAACGCGCACAGAAAGTGAGAGTTTCATTTTTTTAACTATTGCTCCTGGGCGCCGTTCCATTTCATTACACGGCGATATAAAATTACTAAAAAACCTGCTTTAGGTTATGAAAGGTCTGCTAACAATTGGAAGACTGCAAGGACAACGGACGCAGCAGCTCAGATTTAATCGTTAAAAATACAGAATATCTGCAATTGAAAGTGCCATCAGCACAAGACTAATCATGCCGTTCAGAGTAAAAAAGGCGAGGTTGACGCGGGACAGATCGGTCGGCTTGACGATAGCGTGTTCGTAGATGAAGATTAGGACAACAATTCCCACACCGATGTAGTAGAAGGTTCCCAATTCAACAAGAAGTGGAATGCTCAGGAGGAGCAACACAGCAACAACGTGCAAGGCGGACGATAACCACAATGCCCATCGGATGCCGAGTTTGGCGGGAATGGAGCGCAATCCGTGTTTCCTGTCAAAATTCACATCTTGACACGCATAGATGATGTCAAATCCAGCTGTCCAGAGCAACACCACAAGGCAGAGAATAATCGGTGGCAACGCAAAACTCCCTTGAATTGCGATCCAAGCACCGACAGGCGAAATGGAGAGGGAAAGTCCTAACCAGAAGTGAGAGAGTGCGGTGAAACGTTTGGTATAGGAGTAACCCATAATCACAGCAAGAGCGACTGGGGACAACGCAAAGGCAAGCGGATTCAACCGCCACGCCGCCAAAACTAAAAGTCCAGCGGAGACAACCGTGAAAACCCACACCGTGCTTTTTGTGATTAGACCGGCAGGAATCGCACGCGTAGCCGTACGTGGATTTATACTATCCAATTCGGCATCGGCGAGGCGATTAAACGCCATGGCGCAACTGCGTGCCCCGACCATTGCCACAAGAATCCAGCCAAATTTCGCCAGCGACGGGAGCCCATCTGCAGCGATAAAAGCACTCATGACTGCAAATGGGAGTGCAAAGACGGTATGTTCAAATTTAATCATCTCCAAGATGATTTTGAGTTTTCGCATTTCTCGCTCTCGCAATTAGGTCGCTGCGCTACACTTCATCGCTGACAGCCGTCTTCAAAACGGCAGTAAGTTTCCTGCGGTATCAAACGCAAACGGCTTCGTTTCACCGATAACCTTTAACCTTGAATGTAACTTTGCATCCTCAAGTAGCACCTCAGAGATGTCGAGTTCCGTCAATCGCAACGTACTTTCAATCCGAATGACGCGTGCATCTTCGGGTTCCGTCAGACCGATAGTGTCGAGTGCGATCTCAATTGCTTCCTGGTCAGTGTCATAATAGAACGGGATTTTCGACTTCTGTGGTCCGAGCGCGGTGATGCCATTCATGTAAGTCGAGTGTCGGTCAATCTTATCCACGAGGCGTGTCGTTGTGAAATCGGCAAGTCCGATACCCGTGGCGTTGCCGTCGCTCTCTTCAGTGAGATCTCGGACGAATATACGAAGGATTGCGGGTTTCGCGGGTTCCGGTTCAAAGTTCTGCATCATCCTACCGATAACGTTCGTATCCATACCGGTGCCGCTGATATTCTTACCTGTCCAATCCACGATGAGCAGATCGAGTTCATCAAAGGGGAGTCGTCCCATCAGTGATTTCGCCTCAACGAGCAATTCCCGTTCGGTTTGTAGAAGTTGCGCCGCAGGCATAGCGACCGCTTGAGCGGTATCTTCGTGTGCGTTCTCGATCAAACCCAAGCCGAAAGCAATCTTTCCGCTGTCAAGGATAAAACCGCCGACTGTCCTGATGATGTGTTCAAAACCGTATTGAAAGAACGCACGGTGATAGAGGTTCGCGCCCTGCTGCTTGCCAAGCCCAATAACCATCATTTTCATCAAGCCGCTCTCAATAGAGCCGTTGAAATCGGTATGTGCCTTAATACGATTGAGTGGAACAACATGGTCCGCCTCAGCGGCATACCGATCAAAGAAGACCGGCAAACCGTCCGCCGTCTTGCCGAGTTCAACCACGTCCATTGTCGCTTTTACGGGTGCTCCAACAGTCGCTTCCGTGATGCCGTAATGCGCCAATACGCTCCGTTGTCCTTCTGATGTCGCACCACCGTGACTTCCCATTGCCGGAACCACAAAAGGATGCGCGCCGAGTGCTTTAAGATAATCAACAGTTGCCTTGACTGCTGTAGCGACATTCGCGACCCCACGACTGCCAGCAGTAATAGCAACAGTTTCACCCGGTTTGACAATGGTGGCGGCGTTAATCCGATCTAATTCTGCATGAATCGCTGCGGGAAGATCATCAAGAACAGGGACATCAAACTGCTGTTGAATCCGTGTCATTTTTGGAAGTGTCATGGATTTCTGTTTATCTCCTTCTTTTACTTTGCTTTTATATCTTCAAGTATTTCATCGCGAAGCAGATCAAGTCTCCCTGCTTTTATATCTTCTTCAATCTGTCTATCCCACGCTGCGGAGCGGGCTTTTAGGGCTTTATGAAGGCTCTCTGCTAAAGATTCAAGGAGTTCTTGTTGGGTAGTGCCTTGACACACATTCACTTCTGGCACATCAGGAATTCGGCCACTCCACCCAGTAGATGTTCTTTCCACAGCAGCGGTATAGGTTTCCTCGAAGCGAGGGTCGTTTAACTTGATGGACCGGGATTGTCTCTGTTCAACCTGTTGCTTTGGTATATCAAGAATCTGCTCAATGACGATAGCTCCCATATATGTTTCCTCCGAAGACGGTGTTTCCTAAATATATTTTTCCAACGTGTCTGCACCTCGCGCGTTGAAACACGACAGATAGTATCCGAACACCAATAGATATACACGAATATTGATGTAGTATACCATATTTTTAGACGCAACGCAAATTTATAAACCCCAGAATCTTCTTAATCTTACCTGGCTGTGCCCAATTGCATTTCCCGGCACCATTGAGCTGCCGTAACAAAGCAGAAATCGCTGGATCCTCAAGTGCTGTTTTAATCCGCCGCGCCTCACGCTCAGTCCCGCACGGAATAAATGCGTGCATCGCCTGATTGCCTTGCCACATCTGTCCTTCCACGCTGCCCAGTACGATTGGCTCAAACCGGTCTTTCCCATAAGCCTCCCATATCACTTTGAAGGGTGCAAACGAGTAGGGACCGATACCCAGCAACGCCCACCAATTTCCTCTCTTGAGTGCAGTCCGAAGTAGCGTTCCCTTTCGCGCTTGTAGAACATCTTGGACGTTTTGAAGGTAATCTCTCAAAGCAGGATACTGTTCTATCTGACATCGTGTGAGCAGCTTCCCCGTCTGTTGATGGTAGGGCAGAAGGATCCACTTGTGCGTTGATACCCTTCGTTGTCGCCAAAGTTCCTTTGTTGCGAGTGGGTACAAAAACTGCTCAGGGAGATGTGAAGGCTTCTCATCAAAAATAAAAACACGATTCGCACCGCACGTATTCACGCCTTGCCGCGGTTTTTGCTCTGGTGATAGCTTCACCTCAAGTGCTGCACCCGCATTCAGTTCACCAAGGTCCCGCACAACTCGCCACGGATCAGTGAGGTTTTTGAGAGGCAACGCCTTATGTTCCACCCACTTTCCGTCCGACTCTCTAAAATATGAAACAGGGAAATTTTGCCGTGCATCTACTTGAAATCTTGCGCAACAATACGATGTGCCAACGCCGTCAAATACTTTCGTTGAGGCAAATTCATAGACGGTATCTACAGCAAAATCGCGATAAACATCAGCACCGTTCCCGAAGTCCGACACACGATAATCTCTAAAACCGCTATGCGCACCATCCCCAAAAAAGAGAGACGTTGGGAGATAGAAATATCCTGTCCCATTCTTCTCAAGCAATCTCCCTAAAACAACCTTCAACACCAATGCGGCGATGTCAACCCGTGAGGAACCCAAGAGCATCTGCTGTCTATCCGGTACAAGACCTTCTCGAATAAAAAACGGCTTTAACTGTTCCTTGTAAGTTGTGGGTAAATCGCTAAAGTTTGCCCACGGCGGATTCCCAACCAGAATGTCATATTTACTTTCATGTTCCTCCGTAATAACATCTTGGCAGACAATTTGAGGAGTGGGAAAATCAACGCCAAATTCCCGCTTGACATTTTCTCTGAACTGCTCAAGATGTGACGGTACTATCTCAATAAGGGTGAGGCGTGACAGACGTTCACGGGTAATCGGCACCCCTTTTCGTTGTGCCATAAGGAGCATTGCGCGTGCGAACACGCCTTGTCCTGCAGTCGGATCGCAGATATGCGCGCCATCAAGCCATGCGTCGAAGACCTCCCACTTATTAATGAGCCATTCTGCCCATTTTAAAGGCGTGAAGACTTGTCCAATTTGTTTTGTCATATTTTTAAAGAATACCAAGTCTTCTAACTTTCTGCCACAACTAATTATCCATTTGACACCCGAACCATTGAATTTTAATTTGATAATGAACATAGAATAAGTTATAATTGAAAAGTAGTATCTGGATGAAAGTAACTGATGTGGTGGAGAGTGTTATTTTCATGCCCCGAGACAAATTGCTGGAAAAGATGAGAAATAATCCGCGTGATGATTGGCGGATTGCCAACGTTGAGACGTTAGCAAACCGATACGGCTTTTCAGTTAATCGACCAAAAGGCGGAGGTAGTCATGTTACACTACGCCACGATTCAGGGATCAAGTTAACCATTCCCGCACGTCGCCCGATAAAGCCAAGATATATTAAAGAGCTTGTGAAGACAATTGACCAATTGGAGGATGAACCATGAGAAAACCTGAGTATCCGTTCAATATAAGTATACTACCCGCTGAAGAAGGCGGCGGCTATCTAATTGAATTCCCTGACTTACCGGGTTGTATTTCTGATGGAGAAACAATCGATGAAGCGATAGCCAATGGAAAGGACGCAATGCTCTGTTGGATAGAAACAGCAAAACAACACGGGGATGAAGTGCCTCAACCCGGTTCTTCTATAGAATCGCTCGAACTCTTTGAAAGTAGTCCTGATCAGGAAGAAAATCCATCAAGACAATAAGGCAAATTCCCACTTACGCAAAGAATCAATTTTCACAATTTATATTTGGTTATCTGTAGGGACAATTTGGATGTAAGCACAATCATGACCCAAAAAACAGGTTTCGCCTACCACCCAGACTATCTCAATCACGACACGGGTCCAAACCATCCTGAACGACCCGACCGACTCCGCGCGAGCCTATCAGCACTCCAAGAAAGCGACATCTGGGAGCAGCTATACCCCATCGAACCGACTCCTGCAAGCACGGCGCAGCTCCGCTATGTCCACGAACCTAACTATCCCGAACACATCAAACAACACTGTGAAGCAGAGGTTCCGCTCACTTACGATACGACTGTCGTCAAGGCTTCCTACGATATAGCACTGCTCTCAACAGGCGGTGTGCTACGCGCGGCAGATGCAGTCGCAACGGGAACTGTCCAAAACGCCTTCGCCATGGTGCGTCCACCCGGACACCACGCCACACCCAATCAGAGCATGGGGTTCTGTCTATTCAACAACATCGCCATCGCTGCGCGTTATCTCCAGCGGGAACACGGCGCAGGGAAAGTTGCAATTGTCGATTGGGATGTCCACCACGGCAACGGTACACAAGACATTTTCTACGAAGATGAATCCGTCTTCTTCTTCTCCATCCACCAATCACCGCTCTATCCCGGCACGGGTTCAAGCCTTGAACGCGGCAGCGGCAAAGCACGCGGCACGACGCTAAATGTACCGGTGCCCCCAGGGAGTGGGGATAACGAATATACTACGGTCTTCACGGATGTCCTTATTCCTGCGTTGCAAGACTTCGCACCCGAATTTACGCTAATCTCAGCGGGGTTTGACGCTCACTACCTCGACCCACTCGCCGGAACGGAAGTGACTGCAACAGGATTTGCTACACTCACAGACCTAATCCTTGCGTTTGCTGGGGGAGGCGTTGTCTCTGCGTTGGAAGGTGGTTATAGTTTAGAAGGAGTATCCGAATCGGTCGTTGCACATGTAGAACGATTGGCTAAGTGGTAAATGAGCGGTAAATTTTAATTTGCAAAAATGCACAATGTACATTAGACTTAAAACAGTGTTATTTTACCGCGCTTAGCGCAAAATCTTCTCCTTATTTTACGCGAAAACCTATCAAAATCGGATAAGTACAGAAAAGAACAATGAAGTTTCTGATCCGATGTAAACGTTATTTTTCCTTCAGGAGAAAACCATGGAGAAAATAAAGAAGGTTGACATTCATGACAAGGTCTTTGAGGAGACCTATACTGCCCATATCCGAAGCAACGGCACGAGTTGGCTTGGGTGGATCCCAGAGGTTCCGAAAGTCAAATGCAAGGCACCGACAGAAGGACTGCTGCTGAAAACCCTCGAAAACAAACTTCATCAAACCTTAACAGCTGAAGAAGAAGAATGGGAAAAGCAGTTTCAAGCAGATGTGAAATCTGGATGGCTGGATCAGCTGTCGGCATCAGCACTTCAGAACTATAGAGCCGGAAAGTGCTATGACCTGGAAACAGTAAAGAAAAAGCGATAGAATGAAGCATATTCTAGATCCCGATTTTGAGGTTCTCAGAGCGGCACTTCCGCAGGATTTGCCAGAGCGTATCCTTGAAAAAATTGAGAGGGTCCAAGCAGACCCGCAGCAACTTTATCCTGGCTTAAAAAAAGTTGGAAAATTCTGGTCCTTACGCGTCGGCGGCTATAGAGCTTTGGCACGTAAAGAAGGTGAAGACTTCGTCTGGTTTTGGGTCGGCAAACATGATGAATACCAGCGACGGCGGATCAGAGGAAGATAAGAAAAGAGAGGCCTTTGGTGGACTTGGGGGTCAGGACTTAATATCCGACTCACGCCTCAGCAGATAAACAAACGGATTAATTGCCCAGCTTCCTCCCAACATGAATAGCAACGATACCGAACGTTTTGCGGTAATACTGAACGTCCGTTAATCCACACTGCTCCATAACATCCTTCAACGCATCACAATTCGGAAATTTCATCACAGAACGCGGGAGATACCCGTACGCATCGTCTTCACTTCCAGAGATGCGGTTTCCGATAAACGGCAAAATCTTTGTGAAATAGAAGTAGTAAAGGCTACGAAACAGTAGGTTTGTCGGTTGTGTAAACTCCAAGATAACGACTCTGCCACCGGGTGCAGCACCGCGCGTCATCTCGCGTATCCCCATCTCTAAATCCGAAACGTTCCGAATCCCGAAACCGACAGAGACAACGTCAAAGGTATCGTCTAAAAAAGGAAGGGTGAGGGTATCCGCTGCGAGGAAATGGGGAATGGAAGGAGAAGCGGGAAAAGAGGAAGACTGGAAGGAAGGAAGGTTGGATGCCTCCACTACCCTTCCACTCTTCCACTCTTCCATCCTCGCTGCTTCCACGCTTCCATTCTCCACCTTCCGTTCGCCGATAACTAACATATCAAAGCAGAAATCCGAACCGATAACGAAACCCTCTGCCGAAATTTTATCCCGGTATGCAAGGGCAAGTTCACCTGTGCCTGTGCAGACATCTAATACCTTGCTTGCCGGTTCGATGTGGCTCGCTTTGACTGTCTCGCGACGCCAACTTTTGTCGCGCCTAAGACTCAACAATGCGTTGAGGAAATCGTAGTGACGCGCCACGGCTGAAAAGAGATTTTGTATTTTTTTGTCACTCAAATCTGGTCAAAGCCTCGGGGTTATGGCTGTCGGTTGTCAGCCATCAAACTACATCCGTAATTCCGCTCCGAGTTCTTGATGAAGGCGTTCAACAACCCGCTCGTGAAGCGTATTCACAGCCTTGTCTGTCAAGGTCTCGGCTGCAGAATGATAAACGATAGCGTAGGCGAGACTCTTTTTGCCTTCAGGCACCTGCTCACCCTCATAAACATCAAACAGACGCACCGCCTCTACTAATTCCCCTCCAGTTGTGTAGATAAGTTCTATAGGTATATCTGACAGGACGCTCTTATCTACAACAATAGCAAGGTCGCGCTCTACCTTCGGGTAGATGGAGATCGGTTCAAAGCGTCTGGAAAACACAGCGGCACTCACCAATGCCTCAAGGTCAAACTCAAAGAGATACGCCTTATAGGGTAGATCGTAATTTTCGAGGACCTCTGGATGTGCCTCTCCGAAGGTACCGATCGGTGTCCCCGCCAATAACACCTCCGCATTGCGCCCCGGATGGAAGGTTGGCACGTCGGTTTTCTGCAGTGTGTATTCGGTAATGCCGCAGACCTCAAGCATGCCCTCCACAAGTCCCTTGAGGTCGAAGAAATCGGAATCACGATAGAGATTGCCATAGACACCACCACCAATCTGCCCAGCGATAACACCCGCAACCCGTTCTGGTTCTTTAAACCCCCCATCCCCCCTTATCAAGGGGGCAGATTGATGGTCATTCCCCCTTATCAAGGAAGCAGACTGATTGGCATCTCGGACAAAAACGCTGCCTATCTCAAAGAGCGCGATAGCGTTGATTTGGTGATTTCGATTATGCTGTGTGTTTTCAAGGAGCCCCGGGATGAGTGTTGTGCGGAGTACCGACATCTCTGGACTCAACGGATTTTGTAACCGTAAGGTCCCACGCAACGGACTTTCTGACGGTAAACGGATTTTCTCAAAGCAGTTCGGATCGCAGAAACTGTAGTTCACGGCTTCCATCATACCCGCAGCGAGCAGAAAACGTTTGATACACCTGCGAACCTCTACTGTCGGGTTCGGTGCTGGCACAGGAATATCGCCTTTCGGCAACGCCGTCGGAATATTATCGTAACCGTAGACCCGCGCAATCTCTTCAATGAGGTCAATCTCACGGGTAATGTCAGACCTGAACGTCGGCACGGTGATTTGATAGTTTTCTTCCCCGTTGACGGCACACGGCGTGTGCCTACTACTTTTAACATCAAAACCGAGACGTATTAAAATCTGCGCCATCTCTGTTGCTTCCAGCGCAGTTCCCAATACGAAATTGACGCGCTCCGGACGCAGTTTAATTTGGGTTAAAGACTGTTCTCCGGGATAGACATCAACGACTTCTTTACAGACAGTCCCATCTGCTAATTCAGCGATGAGTGCTGCTGCACGGTCAAGCGCAGCGAGAACCGCCCCCGGATCGGCACCGCGTTCAAATCTGTAAGAGGCTTCCGTGTTCATCCCTAACGCCTTTGCGGTCGCACGAATACTCGAAGGATTAAAATAGGCACTCTCCAGTAGGACATCACACGTTGTTTCCGTAATCTCAGAATCATACCCACCCATAACACCAGCAAGTGCGACAGGCTTCTCGGCATCGGCAATAACGAGCATATCCGCCGTGAGTTCACGATCAGTTTCGTCGAGTGTCGTTAACTGCTCACCCTCCACCGCACGCCGTACAACGATGCGATTTTCCGTAAGTTTGTGATAATCAAAGGCATGCAGCGGTTGCCCATATTCCATCAAAACAAAGTTCGTAATATCAACAATGTTGTTGATAACGCCAATATCGACAGATTCAAGACGCTGTCGCAACCACGCTGGAGATTCCCCCACTTTAACGCCTTGAATAACACGAGCAGCATAACGCGGACAGAGATCGGGAGCATCAATCGTTACCGAGGTTAGGCTTCGGATATCGGTTTCATTCTCCTGCAAATCGACATCGGGTAGTTTTAAAGGATTCCCTGTCTCCGCACGGACCTCGCGGGCAACACCGATAAGACTCAGACAATCCGGACGGTTCGGGGTAATCTCGAGTTCAAACATCACATCGTCTAACCCCAAAGCCGCTACCAGAGATGTACCGATGGATATATCAGTGGGAAGTTCCATCAGACCGGCAGCCTCTTCAGAAAGCCCCAACTCTTTCTCGGAGCAGAGCATCCCTTGCGAAACCTCACCGCGCAGTTTAGCAGTCTTGATTGTTAAACCGATAGGCAGTGTCACGCCAACTGTAGCAACAGGTGCCAACATCCCTTCTCGAACATTCGGTGCCCCGCAGACAATCTGAAGTGCTTCTGCCTCACCGACCTCTACCTGACAGAGAACGAGTTTATCGGCGTTCGGGTGCGGTCGGACAGCACTTACTTTGCCGACGACCACGCCTTCTAATCCGGTGCCGAGTTCTTTAACAGTCTCGACCTCAATACCTAACATCGTTAGTCGATCAGCGAGTTCACTCGGAGAAAATTCAAAATCAATATAGTCTTTGAGCCAATTTAAGGTTACATTCATTTTTTTTGTCTATTATGTCTGAGCGGGGTTTCCACAACCCCGAACTAAAATTGTTAAAGAACCTCTATTCGGTCTAAAAGGTTGTTACTCGACTCAAAACCGCTGTGAAACGTAGTGGAACAGCGACCAGATTTATAGTGGATCCCATAATTAATTGCACATTCGGTGGGCATCGGGCTGGGGGACCCAGCCCCTACGGAGGCACAGGCTAACAGCCTATGCTACAAGTGTAAACTTATTTTCGGATTTTACTATAATAGTTAAAAAATTAAAACTGGCGTAGGAAACGCAGATCGTTCTCATAAAAAGTGCGGATATCGGGAATACGGAACAGGAGATTCGCAATCCGTTCCACGCCCATGCCGAAAGCAAACCCTGTAACCTCATCCGGGTCATAGTTTACGGCTTCAAACACCGCTGGGTCCACAGCACCGGCACCAAGGATCTCGATCCATCCCGTATTCCCACAACTCCGACATCCCTTTCCTTGACAGACAGTGCAAGAGATGTCTACCTCTGCACTCGGTTCCGTGAATGGAAAGAAATGCGGACGGAACCGCATCTGCGTCTGATCCCCGAACATCTGCCGAGCAAAGGAGGTCAAAATCCCTTTAAGTTCGCTAAAAGTGGCGTGTCTATCAACGAGGAGTCCCTCTACTTGATGGAACATCGGTGTGTGCGAAACATCATAATCCACGCGATAGCATTTCCCCGGCACAATAATACGGAGTGGGGGTTTCTGATTCTCCATTGCGCGGATCTGCACAGGGGACGTATGTGTCCGTAAGAGCTGCCCATCCGTTAGGTAAAAGGTATCGTGTAAGTCGCGAGCGGGATGATCTGCCGGTGTATTCAAGGCATCAAAGTTGTAATACTCCGTCTCCACATCCGGTCCCGTCACCACTTCAAACCCCATTTGTCCAAAAATCGCTTCAATCCGCTCTAATATCTGCATCACAGGATGCGCTTTCCCGTAAGCCGGTTTTCGTCCGGGGAGCGTGATGTCAATAGCCTCCGACTGGAGCTGCTGTTCCTGCTGTTGGCGATGCAATCTCTCTGTTACGTCCTCAAACGCCGCTGTGAGTGTGGTTCGCACCTCATTCGCGAGTTTCCCAATTTCTGGACGCTCCTCCTTGGAAAGTTTACCCATGCCTTTCATGACATCCGTCAATTTTCCCCTACGCCCAAAATATTCAATCCTGAGCGATTCCAGTGCGTCAAGGGTTTCAATTCCTTTTAAAGCCTGAAGCCCTTCTGTTTTTATTGCCTCTAATGCTGCTTTCATAATACCCCTATTTCTTGTAGGAGGGATTTCCAAATCCCGACTGCTGATTGCCGACTGCTACCCTCACAAACATAAAAAAACGCCTATCCCTTCGCTCCATAAAGGTTAATTTCCTTATGGGGACGAAAGCAATAGGCATCTACTTCCGCGGTACCACCCCGCTTGACAGATTGAGAAAATCTGCCCGCTTCATTATTTTTTTAACGGCTCCAGGATGAAATTCAGCAGTTGCTCTCAAAACCGCGCTTCCAACCGATGACGCAGTCTCTCTGATTGAGAGGTCTCAACCGCTTACGTATGTCCCTTCTTCGCCTTCCGATATATCAATCAGGACTTACGCAAAATCAGAGAATTAGGTCTATCGTGACGCAATCGGTGCGGTTAGGAATGCACATCGCATTTGGTCGAGTACGCCGCAAAACCGCACCTACCGGGGAAGTGCGTAAGTCGTATCAATTTTTAGCGTGAAATGCACCGACAGTGCACCCGTTTATCCCTTTGCGAGGGCGGCAAGTTGTCCGAAACCGGCTTCATCATTCACAGCGATGTCGGCAAGAACCTTCCGATCCAGTTCAATACCAGCGGCTTTAAGTCCGTGTATGAACCGACTGTAAGAGAGTCCGTGCACTCTGGCAGCGGCGTTAATCCTTGTAATCCAAAGTCGTCTAAAATCGCGTTTGCGTGCGCGACGATGCGCGTAGGCGTGGTTCCATCCCTTCTCGACCGCTTCCATAGCAGTGCGTTTGAGGTTGTTCCTACCGCCACGGTATCCTTTGGAATGCTTGAGCATGCGACTCCGCCGTTTGCGTCGTACATTCCCCGTTTTTACTCGTGCCATTTTTAAATAAAACTCCTATTGCAGCTTGCTATTGACAATTAGTAATTGGCTGTTCGCGACTAATTCCTATCTGCCAACCGCTAATCGCTATCCGCGAACCGTTACTGATGTATGAGACGTTTCAAGCGTTTCTCATTGCTCGGATCGACTAAAGTCGCTTGTCGCAATCTCCGTTTCTGCTTCGCTGACTTTGAAAGGAACAGGTGGCCAGCATAAGCACGATTCCGGCGGATTTTGCCTTTTCCCGTGAATTTGAAACGTTTCGCCGCGCCTTTATGTGTTTTTATTTTTGGCATAAAAATATCCTTCCTATAGCTATCGGCAGAGGTTGCTAACACAACCCTTTCAGTGGTCAGTAAGAGTTATCCATATCAGCAAAATGGTACGTAACCACCATACACCGAAAGCCGATTGCCGATTGCTAATTACCAACACATCACGAAGATTTTGGCGCGAGGGTCATCGACATAATACGGGTTTCCATCCGTGGTGGCTGTTCCACATCGGCAATTTCTTCGAGCTCATCTCTGAGCCGTGAAAGCAGATTTCTGCCAAGATCGGTATGGAGCATCTCGCGTCCACGGAACCGTACGGTCGCCCGGACCTTCCACCCATTTTTCAGGAAGTCCTCAACATGTCGTTTTTTGAACTGGTAGTCGTGTTCCGCTGTATCTGGACGGAACTGCATCCCCTTTAAAACAACCTTCGACTGTTTCTTTCGAGCCTCACGCGCCCGCTTATTTTTCTCATACTGATACTTCCCGTAGTCTATAATCTTACAAACGGGAGGTTTAGCGTTCGGCGATACCTCTACCAAATCCAATCCAACTTCTTCAGCCAGTTTCATTCCATCGCGTGGCGACATGACCCCAACTTGCTTGTTGTCTTGGTCTATTAGTAAAATCTCTTTGGCTCGAATCTGATAATTTGAACGACTCTGTCTTTCCGTCGTCCTCTGAGTGCGTCTGCCTCTGTAGTGTATTTTTCACACCCCCAAGTAAAGGCGCTGCAACGCCTTGCCTGTAAGAGCAACAAACTTATTCATCGCTCTACGGTATACGAAATAAACTCTATCTATAAAACGAATGTAAAGCAAAGACAAATTCCTTGCTGACCACTCGGAATTTTGCATTTTGCCATCTTTGTAGCATAGCCTGTTAGGCTGTGCCTTTGTAGCATAACCCGTTAGGCTGTGCATATTATGAATTAACTAATTATACCATATCGGTAATATAAATGCAAGTTAATTAGAAAAAGCCGATCGTCCATAAGGTCCGTAAAACAATCAAGCCGCCCGCCAAGCCTCCGAAAACAACAATCAGACTGATGCTAACGATGAGGGCAAGCTGGACAACCCGTTCACCGAGCTCGGGGCGTTCTTTCACCCAAGCGCGCGCCAACCCAAAAGTTAAAACAACGCTCACCAAACTGAGAATACATGCCCCCAGAACTGCTACTAATATTCCTGAAAAGTCTACCATCTGTATCGTTTCCGGTAGCGACCCGTATTGGGAATAGCTTAGGATAACAGCAATTAAAATGCCGCCCAAAACTACAATAAAACCGATGAAAACGATTAAGGCTTTTTTAAAGGCGGTTCCCATTTTTTCTCTGAAAATCTCTCCAAATCTACAACGACTTGTGGCAATTCTAACACATTTCAGACACAACAACAAACGAAAACCTGAAAACGCTTGATTTATTTGCCAAAAGATGATAAACTAACTCCAAATTAGACTGATTTGAACACTAAGGAGTTTTCTCATGGCTGTAACATACACACCGGCAATCACCGAAGTTATCGAAAAATTAGAAGCAGGCAACCCCCTACCGACACTTGTTCCGAAGGAAGCATGGAATAGTGAGTTAACAGACGCGCTGGAATCTTCATCCCTTGATAAACTTTTTGAGGGACAATCGTTGAAAAACACTACGTTTGGTGAAGCCATCAAAAGCGGCTTACTCTTGTGGAACGACGCACTCGACGAGTCCCACACGATCTCGCAGGGACTCATGAACCAAACGGGGAGCTACTGCACGGCATCATGCACCGCCGCGAGCCAGATTATCCCAATTCTAAGTATTGGTTCGGCAGAGTCGGCACACATCCAATTTTCCCAGCACTCCGTGAACGTGCCCTTGAACTCTTCAAGGAGACCCCGAACCCATCGGACGCGCTCACAGACCTCGGACAAACGATTGCATCACAAGAGAACTGGGATGCTTACCAACTCATCGATTGGTGCGAAGCTGCTGAAGGTGATTCGGACTCAGATGTAACTCGTTTCTTGCAACAGGTACAGGTAGAAGAAATTAAGTTGCTACTGGCATATACCTACCAGAACGCTATATAATCAAGCCCGAAGGACGATTACCATGTTCTCCCGAAACGCCATAGACGCAGAAAAAAATAAAAACAGAGCTATTTGGGGCTCCGTTATTTTCGCGCTCACAAGTCTTGTGCTTATAGGTCTCTGTACACACTTCGCTGATGCTGCATCGGTGAAAGCTGGTTACAAATATCAAGAAATTAAGGCAATCGCCAAAAAACTCAAGCAGCGGAGCGACGCTGAAGATTTAGAGAAGTTGGTTGAGAAGTCCAGAGCGTTTATTGCATCACATCCGAAACACAAACGTGTGGACGAGGTCTATTACCTTCTCGGGGATGCCTTAGTTCAACTTGAGCGTGTTGAAGATGGTATCGAAGTCTTTGAAGAACTCATCAAGGACTACCGGCATGCCCGTTACGTTGAACGGTGTCTGCTGGATTTGGGATTGGCTTACGATAAACTTAGCAAACACGACTTAGCGGATGCTGCTTATAAGAAATTAGTGAATCATCCGAAATACGGTTCGCGATCCCTGGCAAAATTTGCGAAGCAGCTACTTGAACAAGACAAAGCCACCCGAAATGGGGAACTACCAAAACCGTCGGGGGCAAGCATGAACCCTGGCGATTGGATCGGACATCCGGTCCTCGACTTTCAGGTGATGGATTTAAAAGGGAAAACACTCTCGTTGGAAGCGTATCGCGGACAGGTCGTGCTACTCGACTTCTGGGCAACATGGTGTCCGCCTTGCATTGCAGAGATACCAAATGTAAAAAGGACCTACGAAACGTACAAAGACCAGAAATTTCAGATTATCGGTATCAGTCTCGACAGGTCCATGGAACCTCTCAAGGCTTATATTGAAAAAGAAGAACTCGAATGGCACCACTACTGGGACAACAACGGTAGGATCAGCAATATGTATAAGGTGCGTGGGATTCCTTCTACCTTTCTGATTGACGGTGAGGGTATTATTCGTAAAACGAACCTCCGCGGTGCTGCGCTTAAGACTGCGGTCGCGGCATTGGTAAAGGAAAACCTTAGGAAATCGGCAGAGAAACCAACAAATACAGGTTCTCAGTGAGAAAGTATTGATTTAAGGAGAAGCGATGGCGTACGTCACTTTGAAGGGCGTTACCAAAATTTACGACGGCGATGTCCTCGCAGTTGAAGAAGCAAACTTTGAGATTCCGGACGAGTCGTTTACTGTGCTGGTCGGTCCTTCGGGATGCGGCAAATCAACGATTCTGCGGATGATCGCGGGGCTGGAACAGATAACGGAAGGCGATATCTATATTGATGATGAGCGCATCAACGATATCCCACCTAAAGATAGAGACATTGCCATGGTCTTCCAAAACTATGCCCTCTACCCGCACATGACGGTGTACAAGAACATGGCGTTCGGGTTGAAACTTCGCAAATATCCCAAAGCAGAGATCGATCAGCGTGTCACAGCAGCTGCCGAGATTCTGAGTATTTCGCACCTCTTGAACCGTAAACCGAAGCACCTCTCCGGTGGTGAACGTCAACGTGTTGCAGTCGGTAGGGCAATTGTCCGACACCCGAAGGTCTTCCTGTTCGATGAACCGTTGAGCAACCTCGATGCGAAACTTCGCGTGCAAATGCGGATGGAAATCAGTCGCCTCCACGATCGGCTTGATGCTACCATGGTCTACGTCACACACGACCAAGTTGAAGCCATGACGATGGGAGATCAGATCGTCGTACTCAATGAAGGAACAATCCAGCAGATTGCCGATCCGGGAACGCTCTATCACAAACCGGCGAACCAATTCGTCGGGGGTTTCATCGGCACACCTCCGATGAACTTTATAGAGACACAGATTGTGAATAACGGCGGCACACCAGCACTCCGATTTGAAAACTTCAAAGTGGCACTGAACGGACACCTCCAGTCGGCACTGAATACACTCTCAGGAGACTCGGTAGTACTTGGTATCCGTCCGGAGGATATTCATGTCGGTGAAAACGGGACTTCTAATAGCAAGTTTCAGTTTGCAAGCTGCGCTGAAAACAGCGTTGAAACACTGGTGGAACTGGTTGAACCGTTGGGAAACCACGCGCTCCTGTATCTACGGACGGAGAACCACAATTTTGTGGCTCAATCAGATCTTGCTGATTTGCCCCAACACAACGCGCCCTTGACAGTCAACTTCAACATGGACAAAGCACACCTATTTCACCCAGAGACAGGCGAATCATTGACGGTATAGCGTATCGCTTACCGCGGGTCGTTCAACAACGCTTGAATTTGCGCCCATGTCTCCGCGTCTATCGGAATGCCTTCTCGTTCTCGTCTGCGCTGCGTTTCCCAACCGCGTTCTCCCGGCATCCGAATTGCGTCAACCCCAGCAAGGCACTTCGCCGATTTGAGATACGCAATAAAGTGCTCTATCTCCGCACTGAACCCCGGAAACCCTCTAAAACTCGCAACGTTAATCACAAGCACAAACAATCCGTTACCGACGCGGGCATCTGCGCTCTGGCTGCACCCAGCACCCGTAAGCGCACCTGCGAGAATATCTACAATAACACTCAGCCCGAATCCTTTGTGGGCAGACACCGCGCCACCGAACGGCAATAAGGCAGCGGGTGGCACGCCATAGAAATCGCCTGGATTCGTCGTTGACTCGCCCGCTGCATCAATGAGCCACCCGTCTGGGAGAGCCTCATTTCGATGCTGCTTAACCCGAATCTTTCCTGATGCGACAACACTTGTAGACATATCCAGCACAATTTTTTTGTATGGCTCTTCGGTCATGTCGGTTTGGCATGAATGTTCCTCGGCGTGACTCGTCGGAGATGTCTTGGCTAACGGCACCGCACACGCCATCGGATTCGTGGAGAGTCGTCCTTCAACACCACCGTGAGGTGCAACGCACGTCCCACCCCCGTGATCGTTTGCCATGAGCAACCCAATCATCTCCGCATCTGCAGCAAGGCACGCATACCCGCCTAACCTTCCGACCTCATTGCACCGTGAGACAGCGACGGAACTTATGTCTGTCTGTCTCGCTTTCTGAATTGCCAATTCAACGGCGCGCGTCGCGATGACCGGACCGAATCCCCAGTTTCCATCCAACACCGCAATTGAGGCAGATTCGCGCAGCGTCTCTATCGGCGCACCGGGTTGGATTAACCCTGCCTCCAATTCATGGACATATTTTGGGAGGTGGATAACGCCGTGTGAATCGTGTCCGACGCGGTTCGCATCCACCATAGAGCGGGTTACGATTTCCGCCTCGGCTGACGGGATATTTAACTTTTGAAAGACATTGAGACAAATTTCGGTGAGTTCTTCTGCTGTTAATATCGGCATTGCGCGGCTCCTTGCATGGGGTGCCGCTATTTTATTGATATATGCTTTCGCTGTCAAGCACAAATTCGGAAGTTTGGGAAGAAACCAATGCTGAAGACCGAGACGTAGCACGGTTTTCTGTATCGTCAATGAACACCCATGAAGGTTATAACCTAAGCGTCACTCTCAGCATTGAGACCTTGGTGTTTCTGAAGCGCTGCATCCTTATA
>JAJECD010000305.1 GCA_022822215.1 Candidatus Poribacteria bacterium
AATAAGCTGTAAAAGCGATGCGGGCGAAATGCTCGCCGGAGGTGTTAAGAAGCCGATTATGATAAGGGGCAGCACCACCGGTCCCTGCTGGAGCATCCTTATACTTTGCTAACTGGCGGTTTCTGTACGTTTGATAGTTCCGCTGCGAGATTTTTCCCAGTGTTAGCAATCGCCGCATGATAACCTCAGGACTCACGTGAAAGTGTTTGGAGATTCTGGGTAGGTCTTCTTGAAGCATCTCCAAATTTACCGTTTCTAACAATTCATCTTCCGAGACTAAGACCTCAGCAGCCACCTGATTACAAAAAACTTCAATTGGATCCAGATTTAGGGTATTTACTTCTTCAAACCCAGTATTTTGAATGACACTTTCCCCGAGGGCAATATGAACTAACTCGTGGATGAGTGTGAAAATACGTCCGTACGGACTATCTTTAGGATTTACTACAATCACCGGAAAAGGCCTCTGCGCAATGCAAAATCCACGCACTGTTTCCAGTTCAACAGAAAGACGTGTGTTAACAGAAGTCTGACAAACAAGAATGCCTTTTGCTTCCACAGTCTGTTTCCAGAACTTCAACGCCTCGTATGGATTTTTCGCTTGTTGTAGCTGTACTCTTTTGAACTCAAGAAATTCGGTTACTTTTCGTGCTGCTTGTTTCGGATTTTCACGCTTATTGATACTCAACTCAATTTCAAGTGGTGGTTCTTCTAACAATTCATACAGTTCAATCAGCATTTCTCGTCTTTCAAATGCTTCAACAATATTGGCATTTAATCTATAAATTTGTTCCTCATTAGTCGCAATCCGTTCAGGCAACACCCGATAATCTGTAAGTGGCTGAAAATCGGTAGGTGGTTCTGGTAAATAGAAGATAGAGATATGGGTTTTATAGAGCTTCGCAATTTTCTTTAACTGTGCAAAGGTGGGTTGCGCCGTCCCATGTTCCCATGCTTCAAGGCGTTCGGGGTCTATCCCTAATCTTTTTGCCGCGTAGTCGATCTCTAATCTGATGCGTCTTTCACGCGCCCATTTGAGAACTTCCGGTGTAATGAGTGCTTTAACAGATTTAGCCATGACTTATATCCTCGCGAACCGCGTGACCCATTCGTCATAAATCAATTATAGTAAGATCCGAAAATAAGTTTACACTTGTAGCATAGGAAACCGTTGGTCTCCTGTGCCTCCGTAGGGGCTGGGTCCCCCAGCCCGATGCCCACCGAATGTGCAATTAATTATGGGATCCACTATAATTCAGACGTTTTCAAATTGCGCGATACAGAGCTCCAGAAATTTAAAAAAAATAAATCTCGGTGAAGGTGGAATACACTCAACATACACTACCTAAAAGCAAACCAATTTAAAGTATACGACAAAAAATCTAAATTGTCAAAAGACAGTTTTTGCAAGTGTCTTGCAAGTTTGCCATGGCACAGACTAACAGTCTATGTTACGAAATTCCTGGAAATAATGAACCACCCTCAGCTAATTACATATTTTACTATTCTTGCGTGGCATTCCACATCGCTGCGCGGTTCATGAATATTGAAGGGTCTCGTAACCATTCGGCATAACCGATGTTTCTGTTATCCGTCAGGTAGTTGATTTTTTCATCAATACAGGCGGCAAGTTCGGCGTTTTCCAGAGCGAACGTAAAGCCGCCGTACTCAACGTGTTCATCAAGGGCGGTAACAACAAAAGTACCATCAGAGGCATGGGATGCTTCTCGATTGCCGACTTCTCCCCTTGCGATTGCGTCAACGCTGCCTTCGGCGAGTGCTTCAAGCAATTCTGCCTCTCCAATCTCGTCCCCAAGATAGATAACTTGCGGCATGTTCTCGGCAGGTGGGAAGATATGCTGTCTACCGTCTAAATTTGGTGAGCTTTCGGCAGCAGTAATTTTGTAAACCGCTGTACCATCAGCAGTGACGGGGCCCTGTACGGTTTCAAGACGTGTCCCTGCGGCGAGAAAACCGTTTGCATCAGCGATCCCTGTCAGTTCCAGTAAACGCGCTTCTCCTGTGGTGCCAGCAAGCACGCCAACACGGACATCGCTGGTGAGGACAGCATGCGTGGCGAGTCGTTCAGCGTCCTCGGCGCGGACGAGGAGGGATTGGCGAAATTTGACATGTCCCGACGTAAAAACGACAAGCGGTGTCCCTGTAGCGTCCTGCGTCCGAGATTCCAGAATCGTGATGCCACCGCCGATCATATCATATTCAGGTTCAGCTGACTTCAGCCAGATACCGGGCCATTCGGCGATAGCCGTTCGGGAAAAAGCCAAACCTGCCCCTTCCATGGCTTCAAGTGCTGTCAATAGGTCGGCTTCGTAGCCTTGATGGGTATTAAAACCGTCAGCATTCGGATCTTCGTCGGCACTGTAACTCACGGGTGAGAAATAGGCATAGAAACCCACGTTGAGAACACGCGTGGCGTTTGTACAAGCTTCGCTCGTTGTTACTTGGGTAGGTGCAACGATGTCTCGCATCTTTTCGCAGCCTGAAAATATCGGTGCCGTTAGAAGTAAGCACATTAAGGATGCATAGGACCAAATGGCGTGCTGGCATCTGCTCAGGTGAAATATCATTGTCTCCCTACTCCGATAATATAATCACGCCGCAACCGATACGTGCGCCGGCAGCCCCTGAAGGTTGTGAGGTGAAATCATCTGCTCCGGCGTGGACGATGATGCCTTTGCCGACGACATCTATATCGGAACCGGTGCCGATTTCCCAAAGGTCTGTCGTCAATTCGATGCTGCCTGTGCCGTCCTCGCCGACGGTGATATTGCCGATGTCTCCGAGATGGAATTCACCTACGCCCCATTTTCCATGTGCGACATCGGTCGGATTCCAGTGACCCCCTGCGGATGTACCGTCGGGTGCACTACAATCGCCAGTTTCATGGATATGAACACCGTGGAGCCCGGGAGTGGCGTTTTGGATGTCAATCAGGACTGTGATTTGGTCGCCACTTCCCGTGAAAGTCACAGTTCCGGTCACGATGCTACCACTGGTTGGACCAATTATTGCAATCGCCTGTATCCTTGCTGGCGCTGAAATCACATCTGTCACATCTGTCTGCTGCGGAATTCTCTCACAGCCTACCAAAGCCAGAGAAACGCAAATCACTAAAAGAAAAGAAGTTTTGATGCCGTGGGTAATTAAAGTCTGTTTCAACGTTGAATCCTCCATTAAAGCCCGTTAATTTACAAGGTAATATTACAGAAGTGGGATGGTGAATTCTCAAATCATTCACTCATCACAATTAATCATTAAAATAGTAAAACATTCGGCTGGAAAAGTAAAGGATAAATATTGAATATAGCAAAAATTTGCTGGGATAACTGGAAAGATAAGGTGGATGAGGCACAGGGACCTCATCCAACATCTGTGGAAGGCAAGTGAGGAACATACCTATGGTGCGTCTTCTTCAATACGGATGTGTTGGTTGGGTTTGATATTCTTGCGTGTGCTGACGGTGCCGCTGGGCCAGCGGACTTCGATTGTCTCAATAGTGGTGTCATTGTCTATGCCGAAAATGGCGGTGAGTTCGCTCTGTGAACAGTAACTGGAGCCGCTCTTGACTGTCCGTGTCTGTGTTCCGAGTGCGGAGGTTACGCGGATTTCTGCGCCGATGCCGTCGCGATTGCTGGTGTGTCCGACGAGTTGTATTTTTATCCAAGCGTTACGGTTGCCACCGTCGTTTCGAAAAAGATATGCCGGTCCGTTGGAGGTGGTAATCAGTAAATCCCAATCGCCATCGTTATCAATATCGCCGTAGGCACCGCCTCTGCCAACCATTGGAGTCGCCAAGTCCGTGCCGACTTCCTGGATCGCATCGGTAAATTTACCTTGTCCATCGTTTTGGAATAGATGTGGGAGTTGGGCATAGGTAACTTGGCTCTGGATGGCGTTGATGTCAGTTTCCACGTGTCCGTTGGCGGTGAAGATGTCAAGGTTGCCATCGAAGTCAAAGTCGAAGAAGAAGCAAGCGAAGGTCAGCGTTAGTAAGGTAGCGTTTCCGATGTGCGCGGCGGGGGCATCGTCTATGAAGAAGTCGCCTTCGTTGTGGTAGAGATTGAGCATCTCGTTGGAGAAGTTGCCGATGACGAGGCTCTCCCTACCGGTGCGGTCGTAGTCTGCGGCATCAATCCCCATTGCGCCAGTCGCGACACCACTTTCGTTATAAGCAATTCCGGCGAGCATTCCGGCTTCAATGAAGGTGCCGTCGCCGTTATTTTGATAGAGTTTATTGGGTTGTGTATCGTTCGCCTCAAAGATGTCAGGCAAACCGTCGGCATTGTAGTCGAAGATGCAAACGCCGAGCGATTTGCTTGTGCTATCCTCAATCCGTGCAATACGCGAGACATCCAGAAATGTGCCGTCGCCGCGGTTCCTGAAGAGTTTGCTGGACTGACCGGTGTAGGATTCAGGGGTACAATAAGACTTATTTGTGCCGTCAAGGGTACAGAATATGTCGTTCTCTATAGTCCACTCGACATAGTTCGCTACATAAACGTCGAGGTGTCCGTCCTTGTTGTAGTCGAACCATGCGCAACTCGTGCCGAAGCCGGGGTTATGGATACCCGCAGTTTCCGTGACATCAACGAAAGTGCCGTCACCACCGTTTTGGAAGAGGCGATCGGTCTCAAGGGTGCTGATATAGACATCTGGGTCACCGTCGTTATCGTAATCGGCGACAGCGACTCCCATGCCGTAGAGTGGGACAGCGAGTCCTGCGGATTCGGTGACATCAACGAAAGTGCCGTCTTGGTTGTTGCGGTAGAGTGCCATCGTCTGCCGCTTCTGGGTTGACTTACCCGCCCAATCCTTTCCGTTGACGAGGAGAATGTCCTGCCAACCGTCGGTGTCATAATCGAGGAAGGCGCAGCCAGACCCCATGGTTTCGGGGAGGTATTTTTTCCCGTAAGCACCTGTATTATGGACGAAGTCGATTCCGGCTTCGCGCGTGATGTCGGTGAATTGGGGCAAGGTTTGTGCCGGAGCAGTTAGGGTTGCTATCCAACCGCAATAGCAGATCATAAAGAAGGCGCAATAAATTGCGCTACTACGAACCGAGGATCTTCTCCAAGAGCAATAACAAAGAATGCGTGTCTGTTTCATTTTTAGACGGAAATCCATCGCTTCTCCTTCCATGAGGTTTGGATGGCGGTTTGCACATCGGCAACCGCGGCGGCTTCCCGGAAACCCGGATATGCTTGCTTTCTTGCGTAAATGGCTTGTAAGAACTGCGATGCTTCAATCGTTTTCAGGTCGTCATAGCCTAATCCGACACCGGGACCGGGATTGAAATCGCTGTGGAAGGGATGGCTCGGACCGCTCAATATGCGTGTGTATCCGTCAGGGAAACCGTCCGCAGTGGGTAGGTAGATTTCCAGTTCGTTCATCTGCTCAAAATTCCAACGTAAAGCGCCTTCGGTTCCATGCACCTCAAACGCCATTTCACACTTGGGTCCATTAATAACCCTGCACGCTTCAAATGTCCCTCTGGCACCGTTCTCAAATTGGACTAACGCTCCAACATAATCCTCATTCGTAACGGACCCCATTTTGCCATCCGTGCTGAGCGAGAAGTGTGTGCCGGTGCCTGCTGTTGCCACGGGACGTTCTGGAATAAATGTCTCTTGTTGAGAGACGACGCTGTCAATACTTCCCACAATGAAGTGTGCCATATCAATGACGTGAGAAAGCAGATCACCAAGCGTGCCGAGTCCTGCGATCTCTTTCTGAAAACGCCATGAAAGCACTGCACGGGGATGGCTGGCATAGCCCGCAAAAAACCTGCCGCGATAGTGGGTGAGTGTGCCGAGTTTTCCTTCTGAAATCAGTTGTTGTGCGTATTGGACGACGGGTGCCCATCTGTAGTTATAACCGACACCTGTGAGGACATCTGCTCGTTGTGCGGCGGCGTAGATCGCCTTCGTTTCAGAAGGATTCCGTCCGACGGGTTTCTCACAGAAGATGTGTTTTCCTGCAGCCGCCGCTGCCTCGACGATCTCAAGGTGCATGCTGTTGGGTGCGGCAATATTGACGACTTGGACATCTTCGTCTTCTATAACGTGTCGGAAATCAGTGGTTGTGCGTTCAAATCCGAAGCGTGCTTTCGCCTCAGTTGTGCGTTCGGTGACATCATCGGCACATACAATGAGTTCGGGTTGGAGAGGTCTGTCGTGAAATCGGTCTGCGATCTGACGATATGCGCGGGCGTGCGTCATACCCATCCATCCCATACCGACAATGCCGATGCCTATTGCGTTTTTTTTCATTTTTTAAGCTATTATAGTGGATCCCATAATTAATTGCACATTCGGTGGGCATCGGGCTGGGGGACCCAGCCCCTACGGAGGCACAGGCTAACAGCCTATGCTACAAGTGTAAACTTATTTTCGGATTTTACTATAAAGTCTGGCCACCACTCCACTACGTTTCATTAATCAACGGTATGAATGCCGTGTGGCATTCCCCGGGTTTTCGGTCAAGTCCAATTGTCTCTGGATTATGAAAGATTCCTTAACGATTCGGCATCTGCATTCTCACCGTGAGGCAAGAGCATTTCATGTTCA
>JAJECD010000234.1 GCA_022822215.1 Candidatus Poribacteria bacterium
AGAAGCATCTCCGCTGTGAGCGGTAAGCTGCCTTCGGGACCCGCGGCGTGCGTCTGAATATCATAAATCGCACTATCGCCGGTTTCTAAAATGTCAGTGTAATTAATCGGTTTTGTCATTGGTCCGGTGTCTCCCCTATTGATATTGAATAACAAGTCCCAATCTTTTGCTGAAGGAGGCATAAACATACTTTTTCAGTAGAAGTGGAATCTACATTTGCAAACGTGGATTTACTGTAGACTTGGTTCTAATGTCCATCCATTTTTACTAGCGAGTTTAGCAAGTGCTCTCCGTAGCAGTTTAAATGCATTTTTTTGCTTGTTCTTTGAACCAAAGAATTCAGGCTTTACGGTAATCTGCGAGTGGGCAGGATTTTCAGGGGTGGGGTCGTAGACAACATTTACTGCGTGAATAACGGCATCTGCGTCTTGGGTTTTTGTTTCGACTGTTCCTATGGCACGGATGTCACGAGTTATAAGACTAACAATACCATCTGTATGACTTAATTTAGACAAAGAAGGATTAAATCCCTTTAATTCTGCTCTGTCTACGGACGGCTTTTTACTTATATCGCGAAAAGCTTGACTGTTAAATCGAAGTTTTCCTGTGTCATCGTAAGAGTACTCTTCGTTCAGTTTACCTCGTACACTTCGATAGAGCACCTCATCGTCCCGTACGAAGTCATCTTTATTCATCAAGTAACCATTCCCAAAGCGTTAAATAATCGTCACGGTTTAGAAAATCAATGTGCATTTCATTTTCAATATTAGTTCCCCATATCTTAATATACTCTGCCTCATTTTCTTCTATTTGAAAATGCAACTCCCGTTCTCCTTTATACCATTCAGCAGTTATATAGCCATCTTCATCGCTGGAAATAAAGGGTGTGATCCATGAATGGTCAGCAGAAACGATAGAATTTAAAAATTCTTCCATAAGATTCTTCGCGTAAAGTATGGTTGATTCAGTCGGTTTTTTTGACTCGTATCCATCCCAGTTATCTTCACGTTGCGCGAGAACATCAAAACGTTCTAACAGGTCACGTTTAGGTTTCCAGGGCTGGATAACTCGCTTGGAGACTTCGGCTGAATATGTTCCAGCGGAGTCGATCGAATGGGTTGCATTTTGTGTAGCCATCGATTATTTCTCCTAATCTCTTTCCATCTGCAACTGGATTTGCAAACTTACTCGGAAAATATTTTACCATATTGCAAAAAAAGAATCAAACAAAACCATCCGGTGAACGACGGAACGGTTAAATACAAATTGCATCGAATCAAAAAATCTATTCAAACAACTGTGCCACCGGACACGTAAATCCTTCAACGACATCCTCGCCCGTCAATGTGTCTTCAAAATTCAGCAGTGTAAAGTCCATTTCAGAACGATAGACTATAACCGTTTTCATAATCGGTTCAATAACCCAGACGAGGCGTGTCCCTGCCTTCAGATAGGCTAACACCTTTTCGGTAACATCATAGTGCTTATCTGTCGGTGACACTATCTCAATAGCGAGGTCAGGAGCCACAGAGAATCCTTTTAATTTATCTTCCGACAACCGTTCCGTTGAGACAAACGCAATATCTGGTTTCACTACCCTGTCGTCCAATTGAAACGTCGTCTCGATCGTATACAAACGACCTAACTTATTTTCTCGAACATAAGAACCCAAAGGTATTATAATGTTAACACCTATTTCACCATGCACAATTGCCGCAGCCGCCATGGGCACTAATTCTCCTTTTACATACTCATAACCTTCAAAATCGTTTTCAAGAAATTCTTCCAGCGTTATAGAGCTTCCGTGTACAGTGCTGTCTTGAATGTTCTCAGGACTCGTTTGCGAATTAAGCATCGGTTTCCTCCAGTTTCCTAAGAGCGATTTCCCAATCGCGGCACCAGTTATTTTTTTTCTCCTGTAAGCAATTTCATAACCTCGGCTCTGCCTGCTTTGACTTCTGCTTCGTCCACTTTTATCTGTAGCATTCCAGCCACAAATTGCGTCAATTCCCAGTCAACTTTCGTTGTATCCAAAGGGGTCGCCCCATCATTGTTCTGGATGTTTGTATCCGCACCCTTTTGTAAAAGGAGCTTTACCGTTTCAGTATGCCCGAAAAAAGCCGCTGCGTGCAGTGCTGTCCCTCCGTCTCGACCTCTTGCATTAATGTCTGCACCGTGCTCAAGAAGTGTCGCGACCGCTTTTGTGTGCCCCGCGACTGCTGCCGTAATCAACAGTGTTGCCCCGGATTGCAAGTTTCTGGCATTGACATCCGCGCCATCTGTTAGAGCCTGTTTAAGTGCCTTGGTGTTACCCGTGAATGCTGCCGCCCATATATCGTTTGTTACTACCTGTGATTCCGAGGCTAATTTGACGTTGAGCATCTCAGCGATTTTGGCTCTCCCCGTTTCGACCTGCTTCTGTTCCAGCTTAATGCCGAACATGTCCGTCAAAAACCGCGTCATTTCCCACGGAACGCCCAGAAGGTCTATAGGTGCCGCGCCGTCGCCATTTTTTGTGTTTATATCCGCTCCGTTTTTTATGAGCAATTCGGCAGTTTCAGCGTGTCCTAAAAATACAGCCAAATGCAAAGCCGTATTACCGTCTCTATTTCTGCCGTTGATATCCGCCCCATGTTGGAGCAGCAGTTTAGCGGCAGCAGTGTGTCCCATCATCGCTGCCCATGCCAACGGCGGCATTTCAAAACGCGTCTCATTAACATCGGCACCTTCCGCTATGTAGCGTTTGATAGCTGCGATATCTCCGGCGCGTGCAGCACCCACTAAGGTCTTTTCTGTGAATTTTATAAACTGCTCCATGAAGTCGCCCTCCTCTGGAATGGCGAACGGCGGGTCGGGTCGTTTGTTCCATATCGGCATCCCATCAGCGATTTCTCTCTGTATATCGTTTTTGCGATTGCGAATGAAGGTGCGCGCTGCTTCTAACTCGCTTTCAAAAGTCGGCTTCGCCACTTGTCCCCGCCGTCCATCTCTGCTCCATTCTTCTTCAATCACACGCTGCGCAGGGACTAAATGTGGCTCAACCATTACGGCAGTTTTATTTAATGTCGCTAACAATTCCGCTGTATTCCAGTGTTTGTCTAAAATCTCGGTAAGCACTTCCCTATACCGCTGCCGTCCAGACTCGGATTGATACAACTGATAGGCAATCAGCCCTTGTGTCTTGACGGATATCGGTGCCCGTGCGTCGTTCATAAACTCAAGTTTACTCTGCTTGGTAAAGATGGAGTCCATACCCCACGGGATGAAGTAGAATTTGTTGTCAGTAGGGTTCAGATAGATAAAAAAGTTGTTTTTATTGCCGGAGTAACCGTCCCAGAATCCGACTAAACTTTCAGTAGCCCAGAATTTGTAAAATGCCTCGAGATCTACCAACGCACCGATATCAGTTTCTGTTGCTTTCGGATCTGCCAGGATGTCGATCAAGGCGTTGATTTGTTTTCTACCGCGTGTGTCGTTGCCGCGTTTGTGTTCAAGACTATTGTCCCAATCTTTATAGAAATCCACAACTGTGCCTTCATAGAGGGGCCCCTTACTATTCCCGAAGGCGCGTTTTAACAACGGTTTCCGAACCGTCTCCACGTGCGAGTAGATGCCAAGATTTTCACCGTTTACTGTCACCTTCGCATACGCGCATCGGGGTGCGGGGGATCCAATTGCATTAAATAGGGCATATCCCATAAATTGGCTTACCAAACCTGTATCTTGTTTATTATTGTTAAGAGTGAGGTTCGTGAGTCCCTCAATCCCGCCGTCTTTGTCAACGTGATTTAATCTGATTTTCAGGGAAGGGCGGGTGTTGCTCAGTGAGCCGATAAACCCTTTTTTACGCAGCCCGACCTTTGGGAAAACTACGCCATCAATGCTAACACTCGCTTCAACATAAGTATACGGACTCTCCATCGGCTGGAATTGCCGCGAGGCACTGAGTGCTGTCCTGATATCCCGCGACTGATACCGAATTGTGTCCCAATCCTGCTGCGGGAGTGTGATCTGTACGTCTATAATGCGATCGGTTGGGAAAATATCATTTAATGTTAATTCTTTCGCACTGGTATCGTGAGCAATGATTCCTAAACAGAGAAATATCGCTACGGACAGTGTCCATTTTATCATGTTTTTTCTCCTCTTGTCGGATTTCCAGTTTACAATTATTTTAGCACATTTCGGATTTTTATGCTTGCTAATTGTGAACAGAATTGGTATCATTGAAATTCCGT
>JAJECD010000138.1 GCA_022822215.1 Candidatus Poribacteria bacterium
ACGGAAGTATCGATCCATATCTATGATGTATCGGGTCGTTTGGTTCGGAGTTTGGATCTGGGTTGGCAGCCGGTAGGTTCGTATATGACGCCGTCGAGTGCTGCGTATTGGGATGGCAGAAATGCTGTCGGCGAACGTGTCGCGAGTGGTATCTACTTCTACACATTGCAGACATCAGACTTTGCCGCAACCCGACGCATGGTTATTCTCAAATAGGAAACGCGGCAAACACGATTCACACAAACGCCTTGGTGTCTTCATCAAGGCGTTTTTTTAAACGCCTTGTAAAAACGTTTCCGCTAAGGAAAAAAAAACAAAATGAATAAAAATATAATTCCGCTCATCCTTCTGCTCTGCGCTTTCATCAACACAACAGACGCACAAGACTATTATCCTGCTGACATCGGGAACGTCTGGGTCCTCGAAAGCGAGGATGGCACTCAACGGATTACCTATGCAATCGGAAAAACCGACGAACGTTTCAACGGAAAACAGGGACGAATTCTTAGCGTCACAACTGCAGTCTTAGGTACAACCGCAGCGAATACGAGTACATTTCTCATGCAGGTGGATGAAGAAGGCATCAAAATCCATAGGATCGTTACAGCATTTGGTGATGTTTTCGGTGAGGCGAGTGTGGAATTCTCACCACCCGCCACCTTCTTTCCCGCAGAACTTGAACTCACAAAAACATGGGAAATTCGTGGCGAAACAGAAGTCTCTCTCGTAGGCAACGTTACACTCTCCAGTGTAAGCGAAGTCGTCGCCATTGAGGATGTAAAAATAGCGACAAGAACCTTCAAAAACTGCGTAAAAATTCAAATGCATACAAAAACGACCGCTGCGTTAGGCGTAACCCGTTCCACCTCTCACCAATGGCTTGCCCCGAATATTGGACCCATTAAATTTCAAACCAATCAGGACATCGTCTTTGAACTCGTCAAATCCAATTTAATCCCAGCCACGCGCCTCTACGACGTGAACACCGACGGCGTTGTGAATATCTTAGACCTCACCTTCGTGGGTTCTCGCTTCGGAAGCACGGATACTGAGGCTGATGTAAACGGAGACGGTACTGTCAACATTCTGGATTTGATACTCGTTGCACAACACCTTAGAAACTAAAGCGAATACTGCTGCATTTCAGCGACACCAAGGGTTGCTGTCCGCCATGCGGTCGCTTCATCCGTTTTCAACCGCCACGAAACCGTGAGCGGCGAATTGCCACCGTTATAGAGAGTTACTTCCGCGCTTTTTTCTGTACCGAGTATAGGACGCACCAAAGAAAGAAGCGACGATGGATGGCTCCGTTTGTCACCTTGTCGGACCTCCAGAAGTTGTGTAACTTCACTCTGGACCTCACGCGTCCCTAAAAGCAGGGGACCGTAGCAAGCAGTGACGACACCTTGACCCCAATTCCGCCCATGCCCTGCTGCAACTGAGCAGACTGCGCCACCCATATCCGCGTGTTCTCGTCCACCGCGCAACACACGTCTCGCTATCTGTAGCCGTGTCGCAGCACTTCGCAACGCACGCATCGCGTAGGCAATCTCTCCTGTCACCTGATATGCCAGCGTCATAGTAGCCGTCGAAGGTTCCTGAATCGGCTTTACGGATCCATCGTCCGACCATTCACCCCAATACGCCATATCCGCCCGTTTGCCGACCCCGAATTCCCGACGGCGTATCTCTTGCGGAAAAACCAACGCCAACAGTTCAGGAGGTTTATCAGGAAGTTCCGCTAATCCTGCACAGATTCCATCGTCAAACCCAGTATCCTCGAACGTCCACCGATAGTAACTCAGCGCAGCTGCCGCCGGATCGTTAGTCGGATCACTCAAGGATGTTACTAACGGTTCGACGATCCGCTTCGCTGCCGTTTTGAACACTTCCTCTCCAGACAACAGATAGAGATCACCCAAGGCATAGATAGCACCAGAAGCCAGCAAAACCTCAATCCCAGCGAGCGGGTCACCCGGAACGTGGTGTGTACTTGCGACAAGACCGTGTAAATTCTTTGCGTCAACTGCCGCTTCGTCGAGACCTTCGCCATCATGTGTCCAGAGCAGCGGCATCGGGTCTGCGGCAGCGATGAGTTGTTCAGCACGTTTTTTACCATACCGCAACGCCCATGTCAGATAGCGTTCTTCACCCGTCACACGATACGCTGCAATGGCGATATGGATAAATCGAAAATGCTCCGCCAGTTCATAAGTATGTTTTTCTTTGTTCGTCACGAATTGAGTGCCGATGTTGTAACCGATAAAGGTATCACGCGCATAGTCGTACCATGGTGGAATTTCTGGCACCCAATTTCCGATATGTTCGGCAGCATCCGTCAAAAGGTGAACAGCATCGGTATCTTCAGGTTCCAACCCGATGTAACGCGGCAGAAAAAGCAGAAACGGTTCTGGTCCGTGATGTGCTTCGGCTTTCGGTTCGTAACCGTGGACGCAATCACGCTTCACCCACCCTTGTAGAGCCGCTTTCAGCATATCAAAGTGTCGAAGGACAGTGGCATCACCCGTGATTAAATAATGCGGAAACCACGCAAGCGCATAGTTCGCCTCGTCCTCACCACCATCGTTGGGACCCGGTGGATCCAGCAGCATGCTCTGTCTCAACCAACGGCTCATTTCGGCTTTGAGCACACTATAGGCATCATAACATTCATGGATAGGGGTGTTCATGTGCTTCTCCTACAACAGCGACTTGAGAAATTCGATACTCTTTTTCGCAATCGTCTGCGGATCTGGTGTGAAGTCGAAAACTTCCGTCGAGACATAACCTTTATAATCAATCTCTTTCAAGGCTTCAATAATCGGTGGATAGTCCACATTGCCAGAACCTGGCAGATACCCGTTATCGTCGTTAGAGTGGAAGTGTGCGACGTGTGGCGCGCAGTTACGAATCTGCGTCGGCATATCCAACCCTTCCTTCGCAGTACTACAGACATCCAAAATCATCTGAAAATTAGGATGATTCACGGCATTCACCATCTCAACCGCTTTGTCAGGGTTTGTGATAAAGTTCGTCTGATCGCTCGACAACGGCTCCATACACAACATTACATCTCTTTCACCCGCGAGCACCGCGCCTTCCGCAAATGTCCCACGCGCATACTCCCACGCCTCTTCAAAAGAGAGCGGGTCGATTACGTTCCGTTGTTGTGGTGAACCAATCACCATCACCTTTCCACCTAAATCGGCGCATAAGTTAATGAGCGCAAGAAAATAATCGCGCGTCTCTTCACGAATTTCCGTATCGGGGTGGTTAATATAGAGTCCTGGCGGCGAAACAAGCAGCCAATGGAGTCCGGCGATCTCTATCTTCGCGTCATCGGCAGCTTTGCGGATGCGCGACCGTTCAGCCTCACTAATGTCTAACACCGAATCCGCCAGTGTAAACGGGGCAATCTCAACAGCCTCGTAGCCCAACTCGGCGGTATAGGTGAAAACATCCTCTATTTTCCAATCTTCAAACATTTCGTTGCATATTGCGAGCTTCATTTTGTCTCCTAGACTTATTTTTTTATCTATTCTATAGGGCTTCCGATTTTTTGTCAAATTTCTACTACCCTCCTCCTGTTCTTTCATCTCTCTATTCTCTGATAGGTACAAACTTCGTCAGCAATTCTTACGAACTGCTGACTGCCGACAGCCAATAACCCAAAAATCACTTCGCAAATAAAACGAAAATATGATATAATTTTGCTTTAGAGTCAAGACACTATTCCACTTTTCGGTACTCAAAGGGAAAAAAAGATGTACACTATTTTAGAGCGTTACCACAAAACCTTTGCAAAAGACAGAGAAATGTCAGAGGTCGCAAATCAACTGTTCCCCGACGGCGTAACACACGATGGGCGGTATATGTCCCCTTTTCCGATCTATATCACCCATGCCCAAGGCTCAAAGAAATGGGGACTTGACGACAAAGCGTTCATCGACTATTGGGCAGGGCACGGCGCACTCCTCCTCGGTCATAATCCACCGGAAGTCGTAGATGCCGTGACGACGCAGATGCATCGAGGAACACACTACGGTGCTTGCCATCCCCTCGAACTCGAATGGGGATCGCTCGTGACGCAATTGATTCCGTCAGCAGAGCGTGTCCGTTTCGTCAGCTCCGGCACAGAAGCCACGTTGATGGCAATCCGCCTCGCACGCACCTATACGGGTAAGAACAAGGTATTGAAATTCAGAGGACATTTTCACGGTTGGCACGACAGTGTCATCTTAGGCGCATACCCACCTTTTGATATGAGTGTTCCCGGTATCCCACAAGAGGTACGCGATACAACGCTCCTATGTCCACCAAACGACATCGATGCTGTTGAAACACAATTAAAAACAGATAAAGATATTGCGTGTATTATCCTCGAACCAACGGGGGCTTCCTTCGGTGTCGTTCCGACCAACGGCACATTTTTAAAGCAGCTTCGTGAGTTGACAGAAGCACACGGTGTCGTCCTGATTTTCGACGAAGTCATCACAGGATTCCGAGTTGCACCGGGTGGCGCGCAAGCACACTATAACGTTACACCCGACATGACAACATTGGCGAAAATCTTAGCAGGCGGACTCCCCGGCGGCGCACTTGCGGGGAAAAAAGAGATTCTCGAACTGATTTCCATGAAATCGGAAGCCGACGGTTTGAAAATGCCGCATCCGGGGACCTTCAACGCCAATCCGCTCTCTGCCGCAGCAGGCATCGCCATGCTCAACATCGTCAAGACAGGCGAACCGCACAAGCAGGCACATCGGACTGCAGACCGACTTCGCACAGAATTGAACACTATTATTGACGATTACAAACTCGACTGGGTCGTTTACGGTGAATTTTCGGGGATTAGACTGCTCATAGGACACGGCGAAAAAGATGTACGTGCCTCCGATTTCGATCCCTATACATGGGATTATCGGAAACTGAAAGGCAACAGTGACCCAGATATGCAGGAACGTCTCCGGTGCGGTCTGTTGCTAAACGGTATTGATCTCGCCAGCAATGGAGGAATGACCACCGCGGCGCATACGGAGGAAGATATTACAAAAACAGTCGCAGCATTTGCACAGACACTTGAATGGTTAAAAGTGGAGAAAGCGTTTTAACAGAAAAGGAGATTGAATGAAAACAATTACGTATCGCGATGCCCTTAAAGAAGCGTTAGCAGAGGAGATGGAACGTGATGATGCCGTCTTTCTGATGGGCGAGGATATCGCCGAATACGGCGGTGCCTACAAAGTGACAGACGGACTCCATCAAGAATTCGGGAAAGATCGTATCCGAAACACGCCAATCTCGGAAGCCGCCATCATCGGCACTGCCCTCGGCGCAGCAGTCACAGGCATGCGTCCCGTTGCCGAGCTGATGTACATCGACTTCACAGCAGTCGGTATGGATCAGATCGTGAACCAAGTTGCCAAAATCCGTTATATGGTCGGCGGACAGTTAGATGTACCACTCGTGATCCGGACGCAAGGCGG
>JAJECD010000367.1 GCA_022822215.1 Candidatus Poribacteria bacterium
GTGCCATCAATACCTTCCGAGGCGACGCAGCGTTCTACTCTTGGCTCTACCGCATCGCTGAAAATGTGTGTCTCGACTTTTTCCGTCGTCAAAAACACCACAATGACATCGATCCACTACACACTATCAAGGAATACCAGATTACACAAACGCACTCCTGTCCAGGTGAATTCCTTCAAGCGCAGGAATTACACCAGATGCTCCAAAACGCTATCGCCTATCTCACTAAGCCCCGCCGTGAGGTATTTCTATTATACTACCTTCACGAACTCCCCGTCAAAACCATCGCCACACGCCTCAATAAATCCGAAGGCACCATCAAATCACATCTCCGCAATGCACGCCTCCAACTCCAAGAATACCTTATCCCATATTTGAAAAATCAACATATTCCTTGGCTTGCCTGAACCCCTCAAAAAACTGGGTAGACACGACAGAATATTTATAGAAAACCCGCGTCGTTTATAGCAATGCTCATAATTACCTATACACATTACAATTGGTAAGGTTGGGGAACCTCGTCAACGGGTCGAAAGGTCCCCAATCCACTGTGTTTACATGTTTTCAGGCTTTATTCTAAAACGGTTCCTACATTTTTTACGTCCTAATCCACAGTGAACTGGATCGTATCAAACCGACGCGCTACTTCTGCAACCTTCGGTTTGAGCTCCTCCGGACTTCCACCAGAAAGCGCAGCAACAATACATTCCGCAATATCTGGGGCATCTGCTGGTGTCATCCCCCATCGGGTAACCTCTTGAACACCCATACGCAATCCAGATGTGCCAACTTCTGGCGGCAGTCCCGCCGCACCCGCAATAATATGACACGCTTCCAAATGATTTGCGAGGGCACTACCTTCGCCATATTTATCTACAATCAGTATCAATGTATGCGATTCCGTGAAACCGAGATCCGCACCGAGTATCGGAACACCGCGTTCCGCTAACGCACTTCCGAGTGCCTTCGCGTTCGTAACAATCGCATCCGCTTGCGCCTCACCGCACGCCATCCACTCTATAAATGTCCCCGCTAACGCCGGAAGCCTGTTCAGATGGTGATTACTCATTAACAACGGATAAAGTCCCTTCGCAACCCGCTCAGCAATAGACGCATCGTTGGTTAGAATCATGCCGCCCTGCGGTCCCGCGAGTGTTTTGTGGGTGCTGGAGATGATGACATCCGCCCCTTCATCGAACGGTGACTGAAACCGTTTACCCGCAATAAGTCCAATAACATGCGAGGCATCGTAGATGAGGTAGGCATCTGGGTTCGCTTCGCGCATCGCCTGCTTCAGTTCTCGCACAGGTTGTGGAAAGAGAAATACGCCGGAACCGACGTTAACGATACTCGGCTTGTATTCCGCAATCAGTGCAAGTGTTGCATCAAGATTGATGTTTGAACGTTGTCCGTCCCAGGGAATCGGAATGGATCGGAGTTCCACTTTAAGGGGTGAGGAAAGCAGTTTTTCGGCATAGTGGTGTCCGTTATGAACCTCTAACGCCGTGTCCGCCGGTTTCGCCAACGCGAACGTTGTTCCAATCCCCGCAATGTTCCCCGATAATGGGCGAAAATCGACATACGCTGCGCCAAAGAGGTCCTTCGCTAACGCTTGCGTGTATGCCTCTATCTCGGCAATATAACGGTTGCCTTTGTAATTGCGTTGGTAGAGGTCCGTGCCAGAATAATTCCCATACCGCCGTGCCAACCGTTCGTCGAAAAGCGCTTCTACCAACGGCGAAGGTGTGTTCTCTGAAGCGATGAGATTCAGGCAGGTATCCCGATACGCCTCGTGTTTATCAAGAAGTGAAGTCAGTTTTTGAACCTTTGCGTTATGCATCATTGAGAAAAAGCCTCCCTTGACAAAGTAGTAGGCACACGCCGTGTGCCGTCGAGAAAGCAAAAATTGCTTGACGTGTCGTAGAAAATCAGTTACGATGAAAGAAAACACACTGCAACGAGGAAATTATGCCAAAACCGACAGATATCCGCATCCTTGACGTTCATTACGACTTTGAAGAACATCAATACCGTACACCCCTTAAATTCGGTGGCGTGCCAACAGATCACTGTGTACTCTTTAACGTCCGCATACGAGTTCAGACACGCGACGGCAAAGAGTCAGAGGGCAAAGGCTCAATGCCCCTCGGGAACGTCTGGGCATTTCCACCGCGCTATGCCCCCTTTGATCAAAGCCTCGCAGCGATGAAAAAACTCGCCGAATTAGCGGTCGAAGCGACACAGAATTGCACGTTATGCGCGCATCCGCTCGAACTCTCCGAAGTACTTGAACCCGAATTTTTACGAATCGCCGACGAACTGTCCGATACCATGCAACTCACATCACCGATACCAAAACTCTGCACGGTTGTTACAACAAGTCCCATTGACGCAGCGATTCACGATGGATTCGGGAAAGTAAACGGCATTAACAGTTACAACGGATTAGGTGAAGATTTCATTGAAGCGGATCTGTCGCACTTTTTGAATAAACGCTTCGTGGGAAAATATCTTGACCAATATACTTCACGTCAACCCAAACTAAGCATGCCGCTTTATCATCTCGTCGGCGCACTCGATCCGCTTACTGATGCCGATATTGCAGAACGCCTCAACGACGGCTTACCGGAAACGCTTCCCGAATGGATCGTCGCTGATGGATTGACACATTTAAAAATCAAACTCAACGGCGACGACCTCCAATGGGACGTCGCGCGCGTCCTCGCGATTGATAAAGTCACCGCAGCAACACAGGCAAAACGTGGTGTTGATACGTGGCACTACTCCGCTGATTTCAACGAAACCTGTCAAAACGTAGAATATCTGTTGGCGTTTCTCAACCAGGTTCAGGAGATGAGGCCCGCTGCCTTCCAACGCCTCGCTTACATCGAGCAACCGACCGATCGGAATCTGAAGGCGCATCCCGAAAATAAAATGCACAAAGCCGCCGAGATAAAGCCAGTGGTGATAGACGAATCGCTGACCGACTTTGAGACTTTCTTATTAGCACGTGAGCAAGGGTATTCCGGGGTCGCGCTCAAGGCATGTAAGGGGCAATCTCAAGCGTTGCTGATGGGTGCCGCCGCTGCGGAATACGGTATGTTCCTCGCTGTTCAGGACTTGACGTGTCCGGGGGCATCTTTCTTGCACTCCGCTGGACTCGCTGCGCGCATTCCCGGTGTAACGGCTATTGAAGGCAACTCACGCCAATTCTGTCCAGGTGCCAACGACGGGTGGTGCGATGAATTCTCATCAATCTTCAACATCACCGACGGCACTGTGGGAACGCACGTCCTTACCGCACCGGGGCTTGGACACTAACATCCGCCTGCTCCGTTTCTGGACCGGTAACCGTGATATTCGTGACAACATTCCGTTGTTCAGGAAGCCGAACAGGAAAGTCTGCTATCACATCATTAATCAATTTTTTAATGATCTCTTTAACCGAGTCAAACGGTATACATTCAAGCACAATGATGGCGCGATGTTTCGATGGCGCGATGTTATACGTTAACCCATATTGGAGTCCAAGCTGCATTAACTCCGGTTCAACGCTGATAGAAATCTGTCGGCGTTCTTGATCTGTGACGTAAAAACTATCAAGGATGAAATGCGTGTGAATCCACGCTTCCCTTTCTTCAACGATTTTCATAATTGTGTATTGTAGCACCGACAACCAATTGTGTCAATCCTGCAAGAATGTTATAGATTTCCGAATCGGTGCCTCTCCAAATTGTTGAACGCGCCCATTGTGCCAGCGAATCTGAAGGTTGTTTATCCGCGTTGCACTTCCCAACCCAAAGGTGAGACGGAGATCATTGCCTGACAAATAACTCGCACCACAGATAACCTCGCGCAGAAGCGTCATTCCGTCCGTTTCCACTTGAACCTGTGCGCCAATCGCGTCCGTGTTGCCATCTGTCCCTACTAAGCGCACCCTTAGCCACGCGTTCGCATTGCCAATCTCATTGCTGAGAATAATCGCCGGACGGTTCGATTGACATAGCACAACGTCCACATCGCCGTCCGTATCTATATCCCCAAAAAGCATCCCGCGGACGACATAAGGTGTTTTATCCAAACCAGCCTCAGCGGTAATCTCAGTAAAACCAGCACCGTTTTGTGAAATCCCGCCCCGATTACGAAAGAGTTGCACAGGCTGCGCGTAACGCTGTTTCGCGTCAATCTGTCTCACGTTGTCCCAGATATGCCCATTCCCAACGAGTATATCTAACCAACCGTCGTTATCAAAATCAATAAAGCGAGTACCGAAACCGAGTGCATAGAAAGACGGATCGGCGAGGTCTGTGTCAAATGTTACGTCCTCAAAGTAACCGTCGCCATCGTTCTGCATGAGACAGTTCGCTTCCAACGCGAAATTCGTTACCCAAAGATCAACATCACCGTCGTTATCATAATCGCCAGCATCTACACCCATCGAGCCGTTTGCGAGCCCGTCTCCGTTATAGGCAACGCCGCGAAACACACCTTCCTCTTGAAAAGTCCCGTCGCCTTGATTCATAAAAAGTGTATTTGGAGACATATCGTTTGCGACGTAGATGTCCATCCAACCATCGTTGTCTACATCCGTAAAAACAACGCCAAGCCCGCGCGTCGTCGGTTCATAAACACCCGCATGCCTTGTAATATCCGTGAACGTACCATCTCCGTTGTTGCGGTACAGTACATCGGCAATACCTTGATATTCATTAGGACCGCAATAGATACGCAGGCTATTTTTGTAATAGCATGGAATGTCAGTTTCCAAAGCATATTCAACGTAGTTGCACACATAGAGATCAAGATCACCATCTCGGTCGATGTCAGCAAACGCCGCACTCGTACTCAACAATGGACATCCTACCTGCGCTTGCTCGGTTACATCGGTAAACGTGCCATCTCCATTGTTGCGGTATAACACATTTCTCCCTAAGTTTGTCACGTATAGATCGCGATACCCATCAGAATTGTAATCCGCAGCGACAGCGCCGAGTCCATAGCCGATATCGCCAACGTTTGCAGACGCTGTAATATCAACGAAAATACCCGCGTCGTTTCGATAGAGACGGTTCTCAGACATCGGTACTGCTGATGCAGAGAGTGAATTACCTTGAACGAGATAGAGATCTAAGTCATCATCGTTATCGAAGTCAAAGAGTGCCCCACCACTGCCCATCGTCTCAACGAGTCGACGTTCCGCAGAAAACCCATTGACATGTCGAAAATTGAGTTTCATCACATCGGTTACATCGCGAAAATACGGATCAGCATTGCTGAGGTGTGAAAATATAAAAAGGAGAAAAGGCGTTAGTATGGATATCAAAAAACGAGACGGATAGTATTTGCCTTGGAACATAGTGGCAGGAAGGCTATTCCTTTATTTTCGGACGCGGGCGGACAACCCGAAACCCGATCGTGTGTGTTGAATCCAAAGGATAGAATTTAAACCGCAAACCTGAACGGAGAAACGCGCGACCCACATCCCACGCGCCCCCACGAATCACCCTTGCCCGAAGCACATCTCGAAAGCGGAGGTTGAGCGGATCTTTGGGTACATCGCTACTGCCTCGCTGATAGGCTGTTGAACTGTATTCATCGAGACACCACTCCCACACATTTCCAGCAAGGTCCGAGATACCATCTGGTGATTCACCTTTCGGGAACTGTCCGACCGACACCGGACGATTATAGCGACGCGCGAAGTTCGCATGTTGTCGTGCCTTAGGTGGTGTGTCCCCCCACGGATATGTGCGTGCTGATGTGCCGCGTGCAGCGCGCTCCCACTGCGCTTCGGTTGGAAGGCTTCCACCAATCCACTCGGCGAACGCTTGCGCATCAAACCATGTTACACCAACAACGGGCTGTGTATCACCGTTGAGCGTTTCATCTGCCCAGGTCTCCTCACCGTTGTGTCCACGCGGTGTCGGACGATGCGTTGCCTCAATAAAGGCACGGTATTGCGCGTTTGTGATTTCATACCGCGAGATTTCGTAGGCACTTAAATAGACCTGATGTTGCGGCAGCTCCGCATCAAAGGTGTGCCGTTCAAGCATCGAACTCCTTAACTTCGCATCTTCGTAAGCAGCTTCGGCTTCCTCAGATGTTGAACCCATCAGAAAGGTGCCTTCTGGAATGGAGACCCATTCTATAGTAGCGAGGACTCGTTGGGCAGCACTACCAACTTCTGCACCAGCAAAACCAGTACTGCTCATAAAGACGAGTACGAGGATATTAAAACAGATGGACTTCATTTCCAGTAAAATTTTTTGTACCACTCCGAACTTAGCAACGCTTAACGATTATTCGATAGATTGTGTCTACGCTTTAAGTCTCCCCAAGCAATCGGCAGCTTTGCACGCGGCGAAATATCAAATGGCACAAGAAGGTCCTCAAAGTATTCAAACTGGGCAATTTGTTCGCCTTTACCATCACAGATGCCGACGTAGATACCCACTTCAAGCGGTTCATCAAACTCTTGCTCAGTCTCGCCGATGTCAATCCAAGTGTCGTTGGCTTCCCGTTTCCACCACGCCGTAAAAGTATCTTTTTCACGCCGGAGTCGCATGTAGAGTGCCATCTCACCTGCCGGGTCCTGGAAACCGGGGACGACTCCGACAAGCCCTTCAGCATTATCGAACTGCCGTTTCTGATACTGAATGACGGCATTGTTGTCGTTCGCGGGCCCGCGACCCCAGAGTTTAATTGTCACCCATTCGCCATCGCGACCTTGGTGATCTTTCGTTGTTGGCGAGTAAGCAACGACCCCCGCAACAACACAAGCATCCTCATAGTCCATGTAAAGATGCGTTTCTATGTCAAAATCCCCTTCATGTTCCTGATAAAGCCGATTCGTTGTGTCCGCGGGCCAGAGATTACGGTTCAGTTCACCTGTAACGTGAAGCCACCCGGCTTTCGTTTTCCCCAGATCCCACGCTTTTGGTTCAACGCCTTCCGCATCTGAGGTTTTCCATTTCCAATTCGGATTCTTCAAAGCGTTTCCATCAAAAGGATCGCCGAGAGACTCAGCACCATCAGCAGAGATGCTATAAAACATCACAAAACTGATAAAAAATAAAATAGCTACTTGTTTCAAAACTCATCTCCTTAAAAGAACTGGCGGCATTAGAGCCGCCAGCACTTCAAAAACTACAAATAGTTACGACTACTGTCCTTTGAGTTCACCCCACGTAACAGCGAGCCTGTCGCGCGGGTCAACCGGTGTCGCCGGGCTTGATGCCTCGCGGAAGTAATCAAAAGTGACAGTCATCCGACCATCAGCACTTTCGCCTTCGCAGATGCCAACGTAGATGCCGACTTCAAGCGGCTCTTCGAGGGCGTTCGTCACTGTACTCACCGAGACCCAATCGCCTTCCGCATTCGGCTTGAACCACGACTCGTATTCGTCGCCATCGCGCTTGATACGCAGCTCAATCGGAATAACACCTTGATCTGGCATGTAGTCGGGTTGTACACCGACATAAGGCGCAGCATCATTCTGCCGACGCTGGTACTGAAGCACAGCGTTGTTGTCCTGTGCAGCACCGCGTCCCCACAACTTCAGCGTCACCCATTCGCCATCGCGATTTTGGCTATCCTTTGTCGTTGCAGAATACACAACAATACCAGCGACAGTACAAGCATCGCCGTAGTCAACAACCATTGACGTTTCAATGTCAAACTGGTCTTGGTCTGTAACTTGGTAGAAACGTGTAGAGGTGTCATCCCCCCACAAGTTTTGATCGAAACCCGCTTCGGCAACAAGCAATCCATCTTGCAGTGCCCAAGGACTCTTATCGCCATCCTTGACCTGCCAGAAAGACTGCAGGTCTTGACCCGTCCCATGGAATTCATCGCTCATCAAGTTCTGGGCAAAAACACCCGGGATGAGACAGACAGACAGAAGTAGTATTGCAACTATGCAAGTAATCTGTTTCATTAATATATCCTTTCTGTTTTTCTGTACAAGACGATCTCCATTGACATCCAAGGAAACTCCATTTCCCTCAGATGCCTTTTGGTCTGTCCCTACAGATGATTTGGTTTAAAATATGCTAACACATCACTAAAAAAAAATCAACCGGATTCCCTATAACTTCCAGAGCCATTTAGTTTTAAGAGTTTTCATTTGATGAGTTTAACTGTGAGTTTAGGATTTGCTGCGAAATATCGGAGTGCTTGTGTGATTCGAGTATATCCTGCGAGACGTAAAACAGTGAGCGCAGTATTCCGCAGTGCT
>JAJECD010000232.1 GCA_022822215.1 Candidatus Poribacteria bacterium
GCGGAAAAAAGGGGTTATTTCGCTTTAATAGTTGTCAGTTATCAGTTGTCAGTTAATACTTTGTGGCAGTTATAGGTCCTTGTCCGGCCACAAGACACTCTTACCCAACGACTAATAACTGATAACTATAAACTCTCTAAAACCTCAAGACACGTCTCTCCGTTGACAAGTCGATGATAGTACGCACAGACGCGTCTCGTAAAGTCCTGATTCTCGTTCAAGCCACTTGATGCAGCCCCGGCAGGTGACCAAAGCGTCGCATTCGAGAAAATAGCAGAAATGCGTTCCGATACATCTGCTCGGCTTGCACCAAACGCGCCGTTTAGGACGTTCTGTATTGTCCGATCAGGGTCACGGATTTCGTATGCCGCACCGGTATCCGTCATGCCTTGATAGTCATCAGCACCCGATACTGTGTGCGGTGTCAGAAATCTGAGGACTGTTGCGAAGGAATACGCGAAGTCGGATTTGAAAAGTTCCGTGCTGGCACTGTAGTTCGGCGAGCGGACGATATCTGCGGCGCGCTCCCGTAATTTTACCGTCTCGATGATGTTAATACGGGCATTGTCATCTTTGACGCTTCGGATACGGTCAACAAATTCCAAGGTGTATGCCCTCGCGCTTTTTCCTGCTATCGGAATATCCGCCTCCACAATCTCGGCATATCCTTCCATGAGGCGTTCAAGATGTGGTGCAAAGACCGGATGCGCTGCCGCTTCGTTAACGTATTCAATCCCAGAAAGCGTCCCTTTATGCGTAATCCCCGGGACATGCACAGCATTCACCAAAAGCAACTTCCAGTCGTGATAGGGTTCAATGCTCTCTTGACTCACAACAACGCCCTGATCCTGAAGTTCGCTGAACGGCACGCGTAACATGCCCTTCAAGTCTTCCAAGATAAGCGGTGTCGCGGGCGACTTCTCGGCGTAGGTTATCAGTTCATCGCGTGTTTCAATCTGTGTACGTGCAGCCGCTTTAATCTCATCCGGCACAGCATAAACCTGTGGCACAAGTCGATCCCCCATTTCGTTGAGGAAACCGACGTTTGTCTCCAACCACGTTGCGTAATCATCGCTACGCTTTGGGTACTCGTTGCAGAGAATATCCTGAATAATATCACCGTTATTTCGGAGGTTATCGGTATTAATAACGCAGAGCGTCGCATCGGCACCGTGGTGAGAAAAATAGCGATAGAGGGTCTCGTCCAACACATCCATCGCCAACTCGTCCTTAGCGATCCCGGCTTCAGTTACACCGATAAGCACAAGGTCGAGTGGATTCTCAGTCTGCGAATAGAACCAGTCACGACCTGTTTTAGTGGAGAGCGTCGTTGCACCAACAACGCTTTCAACCCGTTGGATATTGTGGACACCACTCAAGTCGAATGTAACAACGTGATATACGCCATCCTGCCGATTAAAGGCATCGGCTTTTTCTGTGCCACGTGGCTGCCCAACAAAGATACCCCCGTTGTAGAGATTCCGCTGGTTGAGGATATGAACAAATTCGTGTGTTAGGGCGCGTTGCAGACCGCCCGCACCAATAGCAAGGATTTTTACTGGCAGCATCTATTTTTCTCCTTTTTTCTTCATTTCGCAATTTTATTGTGTGATAGTTGTACAAGATTCCCCTGCCACAAACTACTCTTTACCGACCGCTGACCGCTGACTGCCATCTTTTCCCAAAATATCGGCATAGAGGGTTAAATAAGCGTCGGCGATGTGTTTCCAATCGTAGGGCTTAACGCGTGCAACGCTGGCTTCACCCATCTCAACACGCCTTTTTCCGGCGTTAATGAGTTTGACAAGGCTCCGCGCCAATCCGTCGGCATCTCCGGGATCAAAAAGCGCGCCGTTAATGCCCTCCGCTACAAGTTCTTCGATGCCTTGAACGCGACTCGCAACAATCGGAAGCCCTGTCCCCATCGCCTCTAAGACGACAAGCGGCATGCCTTCTGCGAGCGACGGCAAGATGAAGATGTCGGCATCGCGGTATTTCCCCGGCAACTCCGCATAGGGCACGGAGCCTGCAAAACGGATATGCTCGGTTACGTCAAGGTCTGCTGCCAACTTCAGGAGTTCTTTCTGATACGGTCCATCGCCGACAATTTCAATTTCAAAGTCGTGTACTGCGTTTTCAACGATTTTCGGAAGGGCGCGGATCAGAAATTGGAAACCCTTGCGTGGAATGAGCCGCCCGATTGTGAGAATTCGGACCCTCTCTGGGCACGGCTCACGAGACGATGGCTCAAATCGGCTTAAGTCTAAACCGTCAGGAATCACATCCATCTTCACATCAGGCGCCGTCTCTTGCGCGAGCTCACGTAAGCCATCGCTACAAGCAACAACGACAGAAGCGTTGTTCCAAATTGAGTGGATAACCGGCTTCAACAACAGATACAACCACCGATAATACGGCGGATCTGGATTACGACGCGGTACATCGCGACCGCCCAAAAATACGACATACGGCACATCGCGGCGTTTCCGCAAAAGATACGCACCCCCACCGGCAGGGATACCAAAAAACACTTGGACAATATCGGGCTTAAACTGCTTCGCGAGCCGCAGCCCGTAGAGGCTTGAACTGACAGCATACGTCAACATCTCATGGACGGCACACACATCCGGGTTCTTCCGAAGCGCACGCACCCGATGCACATGAAAACCTTCTACCATCTCGTTCGTCGGACAATCACGGAATTGCGAAGTAATCAGATGCACATCGTGTCCCGCCGCAGCGAAGTGTTTCCCTAAGAAGTAACTCACCCAACCGCCACCGCCACCGATCGGCGGAAATTCGTGATTGAACATCAGAATCTTTTTGGGAGTATCATCCATTTAATCACGCCCTTGTGCAAACGCCACCACAAATCCAATAATCGCACCCGCAATATTGAGTCCTGTGACCGATTCCAACGCCTCAAACCCTGGCGACGGGTTGACCTCCAGCACAACGGGTCCCTCGTTTGTCTGGAGCAGATCGACGCCCGCTATCTCCAACCCAAGTGCCCCTGCCGCCTTAATAGCGACATCAATATATTCATCCGGCAATGAAACCGCCTCGCCGGATGCACCCCTATGGACATTCGCCCGAAATTCGCCAGCAGACGCACGCCGCTGCATCGCCGCAATCGCTTCACCCCCGACGACGAGAACACGGATGTCAACACCGCCTGCTTCTGCAATAAAAGGCTGAATGACGTAATCTTCATGCAGATCACACAGCGCATCTACGGCTGAAGTGAGGGATGTCGGCGTATCCAACAACATAATGCCTCTCCCGTGGGTGCCGTGAAACGGTTTTAAGATAAACGGATAATCTCCCATTTCGGCTACGACGTTCTCTAAAAATGTGGCGGAACCGACGGTGAGGCTCGGTGGGACGGGTAATCCGTGCTGTGCAAGGATACGGAGGGATCGGAATTTGTGGCGTGCCGCCGCGATCGACTTCGATCGGTTCACAACAGGTGTACCGACCCATTCAAAATGTGCCACGACTTCTTCGCCGTATTGCACCGTTGTCCGACTCAGGCGCGGCACGAGGACATCAAAATCCTCTACGGGTTTGCCGTGATAGGTGATGCGACTGTTATCACAACCGATATGGAGATAAAAGCCGAAGGGATCTAAAATCTCGGCGGTGTGTCCTGCATTGAAAGCGGCTTCAGAGAGGCGGCGCGTAGCGTGGTTTTGAGGTCCCCGCGAGAGGATAGCGATTTTCATATAAACGCCTTAAAACTCTTAACTTTCATCTATCCCATACGTTTCGCACAAAAAGTCCTCAAGCTCCTCAAAAGTATCAAAGATTCGCTCACACAAGTTCTCAAAAAAGATACTCCGCGTCTCACTGTAGACCGCATACACTGGCTTATTATAACGGGAAGCGTAGTTCATTTCACTCAGGACACCAGGGGACAACTTGTCTGTTGGATAGAGTACAACCACAAAATCGCTCTGGTGGATAAATTGGTAATCTCGAGAGATTGTTCGCGTTTTAATCTGTTCAATCACGTCATCATCCATCTCACTCATCGTTGGCGGCAGGTTCAGAGGGTCAGCACCATCAGCTTTCGTGCGGGTAACGAGTGCCATATCTTTAATAGAGAGCGGATCAAAGACAATAAACGAACGACTTAACCGCTCTCCCATCCCGCGAATCTTATCAATTGCCTCTGGGGTGTCCCTTAAGAGCGTAATTGGATAACTAAGATAAAATACCGGTTTCCTCGGCGAAAAGAGGAGTTCACAGAAATTTTCGAGGTCGTGTTGTTTGGCGACGGCGTAATAGGGTTTCTCAATAAGTTGCGCCAGCTGCCGAGTTAAGAACTCTTCCTCATCTAACCAGACATTGAGGGTCGCTTTCCCTGTGCCTGACCATTGCATAGACTGTTCCATCCGTTCCGATATATCGGTGATATTATCGACAACGTTGATGAGCATGTCGGGTTGGATAATTTCAATATCTTTGAAAGAGAACCCCTCAAGAAGACTGCCACGCCACCGAAAACAGGCATGGAGTCCGATAACGGCGTGTTGATAATCTGCGGCGAGTTGCGCGATTTCATAGAAAGCCGTCCGCCGTGCCAAGGACAGAACTGCTGGATCCGAATCGAGGACCTTTTCCGTAAAATCAACGTGGGATTCTGCCCCGATTTGGCGCATAAAGTCACCGACATTAAAGAAACCGATATTCAGCCCCTTTTGCGCACAGAACGTCGCGAAATCTGCCATTAACTCCTTGCGTCCCGAACAGCTGATGCCTGTACAGATGATCTTCATAACGTTGAAGGCCCCCTTTGGCTTATTTAATAGATATTACTACGGTGCCCAACCTCATGAACAGTGACCTTCCTGTCACGCCTGTCGAAAGTGTAGAGCGCGCGGTAATGACCAATCTTCAAACTAAACTTTCCACTATGTCTGCCTTTAAGTGCTCTGTGCCGGTGTCCGTCGCAGTTTTCACAGAGGTACTGGAGTTTAGCAAAAACTCGTGTGCGGATCGTTATGTCTAAATCTTCAACATTCGATTCGGCTTTTGATTCAAACACTAATGTGTACATTTTAACGCGATTCCGAGTTTCTTAGCAACCTCCTCAAACGGAATTAATTCCGCAGTTCCCGCTTCAACTTCAGCTACACTTTGGTCCAGCCTTTCGACAACTTCTGGACGCAATTCCAAACCTTCGTCTGGATCATAGTGGTAGTCTTCCAGGGTGAGTTCTAAGAGCTCATAAGCGACGAAAAACTCACGAAATGCCACCAACAACTCTTCGCATGGCGCATTCTCTGTCAAGAGTATATTGACCCGGGGCTGTACAATAAAGAGTTCTTGATTAGCCAATCCGTGAAGCAGGGCTCGGTACTCATCTTGCCCCAATTCAGCGATTTTCTTTTCCGGCATCGGATCGCTTTTTAGATAACTTCCCATCCGACGGACCATCCGTTCCTCCAGCGTCGTCTTGCGATTAGCAAAAATATATTCGCGATGCCGCTTCAACCTCTTGGCAATTACGGTATCTACATCCAACCCAACAAGCGGATCCTCCTCGTATTCTTCCAGCCACAAGGCAAGATTTTCATATCCACAGAAAAATTCGCGGAATTCCGCCTCTAACCGCTCCCTGTTTTTTGATGAACCTTGTTCACTGAGCAATACAAGAAGTCGTTCGCGCGAAGCAAAGATGGTCTCAGAAACAAGTGTTTGTAGCAGTCCACGTAATTCGGTGCAGGACATATCCGTTATTTTTTTCAATTCATGCCTCCTTTGCTAATGATTTCAGTTGCGCGAGTGCCTCCTGCTCCTCCGTCTGCCATGGACGATGTGCTGGTGTATCCATCTTTCGTGGCGGCCCACTCAGAACGAGGATATACGCACGCCGCACTTTCGATGTCGTGTTTGGTGCGGAATAGTGCAAAGTCCGACAATGATGGAAGGTCGCACCCCCCGCAGGTATCGGACACGCCACCGCCTCCGATGTGTCAACATCGTCCGTTACCAATCCATGCACAAGTGGATCGTTGTCAATATGACGATGCCAGCGTACCTCACCCTTGTGCGATTTCGGAATAAATTGGAGACATCCGCTCTCAACCGTCGCTTTATCAAGTGGCAGCCAAACGCTCAAACTATGTGGTACAATCTCAGGATTCCAGTACGCTTCATCTTGATGCCAAGGGGTTGCATTCCCATAGTGCGCAGGCTTCAAAATCATGTGCCCGCCCCCGTTGACGTTCTCGGCTTCTACACCGAGTAACTTCGCAGCAAGCCGATGTGCGTTTCGGAAATAAATCGTCTCTCGGAGTTCAGGAAATTGCGCCTCTGGACCCAATACCTGCGGCAGCGTTTCCCGTCCACTATGTGCACGCGGACCCGCCAGATCAAAATAGCGTCCCTCCGCTTCGCCAGTCCGCTCCGTGAAGAGTTCGTCGTAAATCCCTTTAAGCCACTCGACCTCTTCATCTGTCGTGATGCGCGGAATGCTCAGGTATCCGTTTTCTCGGAAGAAGGCAACCTGTTCGTCAGTTAGATTAACCTGACTTTTGTCAAGCAAGTTTCGGCTTGCAAGCTGCGCCGAAAGTTCATTCTTAGAATCCATAAACCCTCACCGAATCAAAATATCGTAAGGTAAAATTGTAACGACTTGTATCCCATCTTCAAAACCAAACAGACTTAACCACGTAAGAACCGGCTCCCACCGAGTCCTTAACATCGCCAGCGCGGGATCACTCACCACCAATTGTATCGGCACCTGAATCGATCCCTCCATATCTTCAATCATCCGCTCCATGAGTTGCTCAAAAAACGGTTTCTGCTTCGGTAACACAATAAGGTTAACCTCGTCATCAGCAGAGAAACCCGCCTGCTCTTTAGCAATAGACAGCGCAGTGTCCAGCCCACCGAGTTCATCAACAAGCCCGAGTGCTTTTGCCTGTTGACCCGTCCAGACGCGCCCCTGTGCAATCTCATCAATCTCATCAAAAGATTTGTTTCGTCCCGTCGCTGCCTTACCGACGAAACCTTCATAGATCGTTTCCATCATCTTTTCGACGCGCTCGCGCTCGGTAGGCGTAAAACCTCCATAATCTGAATAGAGGGTGGAATTCTGCCCGTATGTGATGATCTCCTTCGTTAGACCGACTTTGTTATAGAGACCTTTCATGTTCAGTTTACCACCAAACACACCAATCGAACCCGTCAATGTACTCGGATGCGCAACGATCGTCCCCGCTGCCATCGCGATATAGTAGCCACCCGAGGCAGCGACATCACCCATCGAAACGACGACCGGTTTTTCGCGTTGCGTCAGCATCACCTCACGCCAAATTAGGTCGGAAGCAAGCGCAGAGCCACCCGGACTGTCTATGCGCAGTACAACCGCCTGAACAGAATCGTCGGTACGCGCTTTCTCAAACGCCTCCTTTAATTCCTTCGGCGTAATCACCGGCATTGAAGCGAAAAGTGATTCAACACTCGGCAAAATAGGACCGTTGGCATAGATCAGCGCAATCTGGTTCTCGGAGGCAGGTTGTGAACGCTGTGGTGGATTGAGCATACTGAACAGTTGCATCAGTCCAGCGAAACTATTCATATCGGGTACTTTCCGTTTCCGTTCACTACCGGGTTCCACGACTTGAACATCCTCGTTTTCAGATGCTGCTTTCAGTGCTGTTAGGAGCTCGTCGTAATACTGAAGCGCGTCAACCAACTTCTCTTGTAGTGCCTCTTCCGCTGTGAACGGACCGCGGTCCATCAAATCCGATGCGCTTTCTGCTGTGATACCCTCTCGACTCTCAGCGATATGGTTTAGCAATTGTGCATACAAATCATCAAGTAGGGTTGCCATCGACTCCCGGAACGCATCTGACATCCCATCGCGCATGTAGGGTTCGATCCCGGATTTGTATTTCCCCATCGCCAGCATATCGGCTTGGATATCCAACTTATCCAATAAACCCTTATAGAACATAATCTCGGCGCGCAAGCCGGTTAAATTCAGACTACCAATAGGCATTAAAACGACGCGATCCATCGTAGCCGCGAGGAGATACTCGGCATTTCCGCCGCCTTCGAGATACCCGATCGTCTCTTTTCCTGCTGCTCGGAATTCGTGAAGTTTGCTGCGGATCTCCTGGAGGGTCGCCCGCCCTATACTCACATCGTCTATTTTGAAGACAACCCCAGCGATTTCATCATCTGTTCTAAGGGCATCTAATTTTTTAAAGAGTCCCCGCAGTGTCTTCGTTGAGGACGTGCCAAAGGTGCTAACAACTTTCGTATCCGTATAAGTACCACTCAGTGTGAATTCAGCATAGTTTTTTACAGGAAGAGCCGCTTCTTCCGTCGCGTCTTCCTCGGCGAGCACAGGCGAAACGAGGATAAACAATGCCAGCAGAAACGTGAATTTTTGTAATAACCTCATCTATTTTTTCCTCTCTTTTTCTATTCAATTTAACGCTGCTATTTTACCACAAAACGCTGAAGGTGTCAAGATGCAAAATGGCTATATGGCTATCAGCCGTCAGGGGTTTTTGCTTGGGTGTTTCTGCGTATTCCGCTCCGCTCCACTTTCAGCGATCCGTAAAGAGGTGTTCGCCTAACAGCTTCCCTCTTGCTGCCTGCTCTATTCCGCGATGTGTTGCGCAACGAGCACTAAATCCAGAACGTTGACGACACCATCACCATTAAGGTCTGGCGAATCCGCCCCAAAACGCGAGGCAATAAAGGTCAAATCCAAAACATTGACAACGCCATCTCCATTGACATCCGCAGGGATTTGTGTCAAGCCAGATGTAATCTCCCACAGAAGGATTGTGCCATCTCGACTGCCACTCGCAAGCGTCCTGCCATCGGGTGAGAACGTCAATTCTTCGACCTCTCTTGTATGTCCTTTGAGGGTGCTAATAGGTGATACCTGAGGATCGGGCGTACGGAAAGTGGTTGCATCCCATAATAGAATGGTGCCTTCCCAACCGCCACCGCCACTCGCAAGCGTTCCACCGTCCGGCGAAAATGCTAATGCATCAACTTCGTATGTATGTCCACTGAGGGTAGAAAGCCGTTGTGTTGTGTCCGTATCCCATAACTGAATCAGTCCATCCGCCCCTCCACTCGCCAAGGTTCTCCCATCGGGTGAGAACGCCAACGCATAAACATCATCTCTACGTCCCTGAGTTACGTCCTGTTTGCCAAGGATTGCAATGTGTTGTCCTGAACCGACATCCCATAAGAGAACTGCGCTGTCTCCACCCCCACTTGCTAACATTTTGCCATCCGGTGAAAATGCCAACGCAAAAATCCAATG
>JAJECD010000007.1 GCA_022822215.1 Candidatus Poribacteria bacterium
CCTCGCCCTTGGCAAGACCTATCACCTCACAGGACAGTATGCTGGTAGTTTTCAGCCAGGAGAAGATAGTGCCAATTCTGCGTTTACGGTTGATTTCGCACAACGCAACTATCTCTGGAGCAGCAGTATCGGATTGGAACGGGTCGCGCCCCACTTTGAAATTAACGAGACCGGGTATCTCCGTAAAGAACGAAATCGGGGATGGCAGCGAGTTCGGATGCGAACTTCCTATTCGCCGCCGTGGGGAACACGCCAGTTTTTCTCAGGTGTCAGTGGACGATTATCACAAAGCCTTTATACACCAGAATATTTCGCTGAATGGAGAGAACGGAACCCTGAACTATCGCTCTCGCCTGAATTTGACGAAGATTTGATCAGATGGCATGTGAGTGCTGATGTTGGGATGGATTTCAGAGAGACGCTCGTAGATGATCTGATGTTCTACTATTACCGAAGTCGAGAAGTTGAACTAACAGAGGTATTTGTAGCGAATGGATACGGATTTGAGATTGATACCAACGCCACATATCCGATTGCTATCGGTATCGGTATGGATTTTTCGGACTACTTTAACTTCGGACGGCAACAAGCGGGTAAACAGCGAAGCCTCACCTTTGAATCGACGCTGCGTCCACAGAGTAATTTTTCGATAGAATTAGACAGCGGTTACGCGCAAAGTCTTGATTTAACGGGGGCAATTGACGGTAGATTTTTCGTCAGCTCCATGCGTGCGACTTACTTATTCACGCGAGAATCGTTTTTTCGGATGTTCGCCCAAGCGAATCGGGAACGTGAACTTTCTGAGGAAATCCATCAAAGCTACCTGTTGAGTTTTCTCTTCGGATGGGAATATAGCCCGAAGAGCCATCTGTTTGTTGCTTACAATGAAGCTTGGAGGGATGTCCACACTGAGACAGGCGCAGGTCGCAAATTACAGTTGGAAAATCGGGTTGTCGTGGTTAAAGTGACATATTTGTATAACTTATAGTGGTCATTGACAGAAGGACTGAATCCTCCTGAAGTGAACGTAGGTTAAAAATTGTAAAAAGAATTGAGGTATGATATAATAAAAATATGAAAGATTTTTTACTCCTATTTTTCAACGTCTTGCTAACAGTGACTGGGCAAATCCTATTCAAACACGGCATGAATACGATAGGTCGTATCAGTACGCTGCGGGATGCCCTTGGGAAATTGACGCAAGCGTTCTTGAATCCTTACATTCTCAGCGGAATTGCGATATACGGTTTTACAACGCTGGTCTGGCTCGTCATTCTGTCGCGTGTTAAACTGAGTATTGCGTATCCGATGTTAAGTTCTGGGTATGTGTTGTCAATTCTGTTTTCATGGATGGTGTTCAAAGAATCTATTCCGAAGATTCGCATAATTGGGGCACTTATTATCTGTATTGGTGTTTATCTTGTTGCGCAAGGAGAGTCTTAATCGATGGTAGAACCGGTGTCTGCTCGTGCTGCAACTGGCACTTCTGGGAGTAATTCGGGTGGTGCTGCGTATGCGCGTTCTTATGCTGCAATGATCCTGTCAGCGATTCTCCCCGGCCTCGGTCAGTTATACTTAGGGCAATTTGCCAAAGGTGTTATAATTTTCCTGATCTTTGCTTCAGCAGCAGGGCTCTTTTATTTAAATTCGTTGCCCGTAACGGAGTGGCCGGATTTGTTGCGTTTTCGCGCAGCTACAAAGGCGGATGACCGATCAGACGACGCATCGGCGGATGAAGTGCTGGAGTCTGATGAACTGATGCAACCTTATGAAATCCATATTTGGACGTTTGATGACGGTGAAAAGTTAATGTACCGACCTTCGTGGAAACTTAAAATTAGCTCATCCGTCCAAGGCGTACTCTGTTGGCTGTACGCCGTTGGTGATGGCTGGCGCGGGAGGCGTAGGACCAGAAAACGCTAATTTCTTGAGGATTGATACGCTACAACTGATACATTAGGTTTATGGTGAAATATAATTTGTCTTCGCTTTACATTCGCAGTTACGGCTTAATAGTTCAATGCCTTATGCTCTTGGTAATTTTCTTGATCGGGTGCCAAGGGAACTCAGCGGTTCTCAAAAAGAACCGAGATCTCCTAAACACCGGCATGTTCCAAGAAGCAGCGGATGAGTTAGAGACCCTTATTCAGACAGATTCTGAAGATGCCGAGGCACGGGTACTGCTCGCGAAAGCCTACAATGAGTTAGGACGTTACACCGATGCAGTCGTACAACTCCGAAAAGCTTCGCAACTTTACGCTGCAGACCCTGAAGCCCTTGCTGCGACGCGTCTTGAACTCGCACGAACCTACCTCAAATTCGGGGATAGAGATTCCGCATTCCGAGTATTACGGCTCATTCAACACGGTAATTCAGATCACTCTGTCTTACGTGAAATTGCTGGACTGATTGGGGATAGCTACGAAAGTAAACAACTGACGCATGGGGACTCGGACAACTATTCACCCACTTTCTCATCAGATGGGACAGAGATAGCGTTTGCCTCGTTCCGACTTGACAACGGCGAAATTTATTTGATGGACCTGAACGGACGTATTCGCCGCCGCGTGACGTTTACGACGGATTTCAACGACAGTTCTCCCACCTTTCTTACCACGCCAAACTACATCTTCTATAGCAGTGAACCGAAATCATCACGAGAGGTTAAAGTTGTGATTCAGAGTAGCGGTTCAACGCCGATTTACGCTGGCTTCAACCTCACCCACATTCATAGCAAAGTTACACGGGCAGTCTTACCAGTAAGCTTCGGTGCGCGTGTGCCCCGTGCCTCACCAGTGGAAAATCAGGTAATTTACGAATCCAATGCCGACGGAAATCTGGAATTATATCTCCTCAATTTAGATGGACTTGATCTGGCACAAATTACATCTGCCGACGCTGAACCGAAACGTATCACTTACAACGAGACAGATGACGGAAGTCCTGCGTTCTTCCCTGATGGCAAACGCATCGTATTTGTCTCCTCTCGGAACGATGTGAATCAGCTCTACACAATGGATATTGACGGACAAAACGAAAAACATTTCAATCCGAACCGCTATGATTGTTACAATCCGACCGTGTCCCCTGATGGCAAAACGATAGCCTATGTCTCCGCGAGAGACGGAGACATGGAGATCTATCTTATCGATGCCGATGGTAAAAACGAACGACGGATAACAGGTGAAATCGGTGTGTCCATTCATCCGGCGTTCTCACCGGACGGTCGACACCTCGCTTATGTTTCTGATAGAAGCAATACCTTTCACATCTATTTGATGTCTTTTGATAAACCCATTACGCGTGAGGAATTAGTAAAGCGTTTATGGGATTGACACACTCCCCCCGCTAAAGGATAGGGATTTTAGACTTAAAGGAACTTTAATAAGGGAAATATGTTTAGAGTAATCAAACCAGAAGGTTTTGGCAACATCCAACTCGAAGAGATACCGATACCGGAGATAAATGACCGTCAGATCCGGGTGAAATCAGATACAACACTCATTAGCCGCGGCTCTGAGCTCTTCCGGCGATACATTCGAGAAGAAGCCGTATCCCCATCAATTATGGGATACTCACTTACAGGGACGGTGGATGCAGCCGGCGCGGCAGTGACAGATTATAAAGTTGGAGACCGCGTGATGGTTGTAGCGCCGCACGCGCAATACGTCATTGCTGAACCCGATCCAACCGATGGACGTATCGTACGACTCCTTGACGACGTAAGTTTTGAAGAGGGCACTTTCCTACCGCTATCCACCAGTGCTATCGCTTGGGCAGACTCCTCTGGTGTGAAAGCAGGAGACACTGTTGTTGTTTTGGGGCAAGGTTTAGTGGGTAGCTTGATGCTCCAAGTATTTCGTGGATACGATCCAACCCGGATTATCACTGTAGACGCGTTGAGGCTTCGCTGTCAGTTATCAACACGATTGGGTGCAGACGTGGTAATAAATGCTGAGGACACAGCACCGGTTGAAGCGGTACGCCGCCTGACGGATGGAAACGGTGCAGACCTTGTGGTTGATTGCGTTGGCGGGTACGCCGGCATCGGATCGTTCGAGCAGGCACAAGATATGACCCGTCGATTCGGCACGATTCAACTGATCGCTCTCTACCAACAGGCACCGCTCCCGTTGCATGCCTCAAAGATAATGAGCAAACGCCTTGTTGCTGGTATTTTGACCGATGAACCTCGCTCGCAGATCGCTGAACGCGCCCTAAAAAAAATAAAAGACGATGAGATTCGCCCCTCTGAGATGATTACGCATCGTTTTCACTACACCGAGGTGAAAGCCGCCTTCGATCTGCTCTGGAATTCTCCAGGTGACGCGCTTGGAGTACTGATAAAATGGCAGTAGATGTCTCACTCCGAGAAGTCGAGTTCCGAGCAGCGTTGGGAGGGTTTCCTGTCACTTTCTCCACAACATGGGGACTTTTTTCGCCAAAAGGAATTGACGCAGGCACAGAGTTGTTGATTGGACATCTGGACCTCCAAGAAGGGGATACCTGCCTCGACCTCGGGTGTGGGTATGGTGCCATCGGTATCACTATCGCGAAATGTATGCCAACAGCAACAGTCTATATGGTGGACAAAGATTTTGTGGCAGTTGACTATGCCCGGAAAAACGTCGAACGGAACCAACTCTCGAATTGCCACGTCCTCCTGAGCAACGGATTTAGCCATTTGCCCGACATCCAATTCGATTTAATTGCCTCCAATCTTCCCGCCAATGTTGGTAAAGAACTCCTACAGATTTTTTTGGCAGATGCGAAGCAGCATCTGAAACCTAACGGTCGCCTCTATGTCGTAACGATCTCTGGACTGCGAGAATTTATCAAGCGGAACTTCTTAAATATTTTCGGAAATTATCAGAAAGTTAAACAACGTCACACCCACACAGTCGCAATGGCAACCCACAGCCCGAACAATTAGGCGTTTCCATACTTCACCATCCAAAAGATTTGACATAGACATATCCGATTCAGTATAATTAACGCTATAGATAACGCCAATAATCAGACACTTTCTTCAGGAGTTAGAAAGACGCTAAAGGAGATGAAGAACAAATGGATCGTTTGTGTTTAGTGCTAATAATTGCTTGTGTAGGGGCATTCGCTGGTATCGTCTTCGCACAGGGCAATCGTACGAATGGTGAACCTGTTCGGGGCAAGATTGTTGATACCACTACAGCAGAAAACGCAATCGAAAGCGTTGAATCAGAAGAAAATAAACCACAAATCACACTTAAAAACATGCCTCAAGACTTCCGGGAACAATGGTACAGTCTCACACTGATGAACACCAAGATAGGTTATATGCACGCCTCCCTTGAAGAAACCGAGTACCAAGGTGAACCCGTAATCCGAAACAAATTTAACATGGTCATGAACTTTAAGGCACTCGGAACGGATGTCACACAAGAAATCACCCGTGCTGAGTATACAGGTTTTGACCTGCTCCCGCGCTATTTCCTTTCAACTTCTAATGAGTCAGGCTCAAAACAGGTGGAAGGACGGATTGTCGATGGAATCGCCTACATAAAAACTACACTCAACGGTGAAACGACTGAATCAAAAGTCCCTGTACCACCCGATACAATCTCCGAAATCCCTGGTTTACAGTCTCTCCTCAGCCAGAAAGAGCCTAAAATAGGAGATAAATACAACCTTCATATATTTAGTTTTGATCTCTTGAAACCTGTAAAGGCAGAACTTAAAATTACAGGGCGAGAGACCTTAATCCATCAGTCAGAGGAAAAGCAGGTCTTCGTCTTGCATCAAACAATGGATATGATGGGCGGCATCACAGCCAAGGCTTGGATTGATACCGATGGAGTGACCTATCGAACAGAGATGCCCTTGATGGGTTTTTCTCTCGTAACTACGAAAACGGATAGAGAAACGGCACTTGGTGGCATGGAAGAGATCGACGTTGTCTTAAAAATCCGCATTCTTCCGTCTGGAAAACGCCCGACACCAAAGGCGGAATACCTCGAAGCGGAAGTGAAGCTTTTGACAGGAGACATCACCGAAGCCATTATGTCTAACGCACGACAGAAACTCGCTGTCGAGACCGCTCAATCAGGTAAACTGTCAATCCAAGTTCCAACGATTGTTGCGGAAGATTGTTCCGACCTACCCTTCCGTGACGCAGAAGGCGAATTCCTTCGTTCCAGTGCTTACATCCAAACACACCATTCTGACATCCAAGCGAAGGCTAAGGAAATTTTGGATGGCGAGACGAATTCATGGCGTGCGGCGAAAAAATTGTGTCAATGGGTTTATGAATCCATCACCGACAAAAGAGCAACCGGCGGCTTTGGTTCATCACTAACCGTATTAGCGTCGCGCGCTGGAGACTGCACGGAACACACTATGCTTTTTATTGCATTGGCACGTGCTGCGGGAGTCCCTTCACGCATCTGTTCGGGCATTGTATTTTCAGGCGATGCCTTCTATTATCACTTCTGGCCCGAAGTTTATGTCGGCAGATGGGTACAAATGGATCCAACATTCGGCCAGATGGTAGCGGATGCGAATCACATTCAACTTGGCGGAAGCACGCTCGAATCGGATAATCTAATGGAATTTGCTGAAGGCGTTTTCCAAACAATCAACCGACTTGAGATTGTGATTACTGAGTGAACGCCCTGAAGGCTGATAACCGACAACCGACAACTGACAACTACTAATGGCATTTCTTAATCCGTTTCTTCTCTTCGGACTCTTCGCTGCGGGTATCCCCTTACTTATCCATCTTTGGAACCGCCGTCGTGTCGTGACAATCGATTTTAGCAGCCTGATGTTCCTTGCGGCGGCACATCGTGAAAACGCTCGCCGATTTCAACTTCGACAACTCCTGATTTTACTGCTACGGATGGCAATTGTTGCGCTTATTGCGTTCGCTTTAGCGCGTCCCTTTTTAACACTCGGTTTGCCGGTTGCTTCTGTGCGAGCAAAAACCGATGTGGTTATCGTCTTGGATAACTCCTATAGTATGGGGTATCAAGAGGTGGATGGGGTCCGGTTTGAGAAAGCAAAAACTTTGGCGACAGATATCCTCGACACACTGCGGCACGGCGATAGTGCCACGCTTATTTTAATGTCGGATACGCCACAACCTGTTTTTCAGCAACTCACACCTGATCTTGAGAGTGTTATCGCGGCAATCAACAATGCGGAAATCTCTTACCGGACAACGAATGTCCAACCCAGCCTTGAACTCGCACATGAAATCCTTGCAACGTCCGAGCAACTGAATAAGGAACTCTATCTTATCTCAGACTTCGCGCGGAACGGGTGGGAAAACTGGGGTCGGCTTCCCAACCGATCTGGTGCTCGGATTTCGTTGATTCCTGTTACCGAAAACGAAGCACATAACATAAGTATTGAAGAAATCCGTCCCTCCAACCAACTAATAGGCGTGAATTTACTGCTCCAATTGAATGTAACAATTGTCAACCATTCGACAGCATCTTTGGATCAGAATATCTTAACGTTGTTTATTGGAGGCGAGAAGCGAAAAACCGTGAACGCTTCGTTCGATCGCGCAGCCGAAACATTAAATACTACTTTAACACACACTTTTTCTACGCCGGGTACACATACCGGCTATCTGACGCTAACGGAAGATCGGCTTAATATCGACAACCGACGTTATTTCGCTTTAGAGGTCCTTGGTGAAGTGCGGGTACTCTGTGTCGGGGAAGATACCGACTATCTAACGTTAGCATTAAATCCAAACAACGTTGTGGCAGACCAAACGTTTAGCCGAAGACCGATAGCCAATACAATGATTCTGCCGACACAATGCACGCCTGCTGAGTTTGAGAATTTCCCGCTGGAAGACTATGATGTTATCATCCTTGCGGATGTACCAAAGGTCACCCGTCAGAGCGACACACAACTTCAAGAATTTATTCGTCAGGGTAAAAGTATAATTGTCTTCGTGGGCAGCCAGAGCGACTCAACCAGTTACAATGCGCTCAGCAGTAAGTGGCTACCCGCTGAAGTCGGGACCACTTTAACATGGACACCACCACAGCAGGTCGGTACATATCAAGAATCGCATCCCATTTTCGACATTTTTCCGAGCGCAGGATTTTCCACGCAATACGCGCCTCAATTTTATAAGGGTGTAGCACTGCAACCTACTGCTGAATCCAAAGTGATCGCTCGTTTTGAAGATGATACCCCTTTTCTTGTTGAACGCATTCAAGGAACAAGTGCCGTGCTACTCTACAATTGTGGGCTGTTCATACAACACAAGGCTGCTGCTACAACGCAGTACACGAACGACCTACTTGTTAATCCGTATTTCCTTCCGATGCTTCAACAGAGTGTGCTTTATACTGCTATGGCAAGTGGTAATTCTTTAACATGGGGAAGCCACGTCGGTGATACCTATACAGCGTATTATCCGCGTAGTGCTGGCGGGAAAGCGTCCATTCGTTTAATGGATGTCAGCAGTCAGCAAGAGAATATTTCTGCTGATAGCCGACAGCCAACAACCGATAGCCAGAACACCGTAGTGCCGATTGATGAAGACGGTAGGCTACGCTTTCAAGGCACAGAACGTCCCGGTATCTATCAAATTGAGGTGGACACGCAGGGCAGGATTCAACGCGACTTTTTTGCAGTTAATGTCGATGGCAATGAATCCGATTTAGCACAAATTTCGCTCCAACAAGCAGCGGCACGCGTCGGGGCACGAACAACAGTTTCCGAGAAAACCGAGGCATCAACTGTGTCAACTGACACCATAGATGTCAGAAGACACGGTCGGGAAATCTGGGGTGAATTGCTTATATTAGCGGTTTGCCTCATGATGCTTGAAAGTTTTCTGTCAAATCGCGCAAGTGCACTGGCTGTAGGTGAAAAATAATGACAGATTTTTGGTATATTGCGCGCTTGTTTGGAATTTTGTGCTTAATTATGGCAATCAGCAGTCAACCGTCAGCAGTCGCTCAAGAACGGTTTGAGGAAACCGAAAGCAATACGCAACCGCCATACACTGAAAACCGAAAGCTGAAAGCCGAAAGCCAATCTGATGCGGCGAATATCGTACGCAGTCTTGTCATCAGTGGGAATAACTCGTTTTCCGACCAACAAATTCGCTCTCTGATGGGGACAGATGTCTGGAGTATCTATGATGAGACCCTTCTGAAAGCGGATTTTGAAGCGATTGTCCGTTTCTATCGAGAGAGAGGCTATCAGTTTGCCCGCATTGTTGAAGAGCAACTCTCTGTAAAGAAATTCAAAGACGGCATTTACCTCGGTATTGAGATTGATGAAGGGAGCATCGGGAAGATTGTCGTAGAGGGTAATATACAGACGAAGGAAGAGGTTATTCGCCGTGAACTCCTATTCGCGGAAGCGGATACCTATACAGAAGCAGATAGAGTAGAGAGCGAGCAGATCCTCCGGCGTAAGACCTATATCGGTGCTGCAAAGATTGAAGCACAATGGGATGAACTCTCAAAAACTATTACTGTTCATGTGAGCATCACAGAACTCTTGTCATTTCCATTTGGCGTAGACCTGAACTTGAACAACCAAAAAAGATATTGGATGCTACAATTTCGAGATCCCAACCTATTCGGGTCGGGTCAAAGTACCTTATGGCGGTATGAACGGATTAGTGAAATTGGTGAAAGGACCCGTAGTCTCGTGAGAGGCAGGTATAATAACCCTCGACTCTTCATTTCACACTGGCATTTCGATGGTGAATATATCCAGAAACGAGATGGCGACTCGCTGCTTGTGTTGTTAGAACGTCCACAATATACATTGAAAAGTCGATGGAGCGCGAGTATCCGTTTTGCTGAATCGGTTAATCCAGTAATTTGGTATGAAAATGGAGGGGAAACCGATAGGTTTGAACAAAATCTACAGAGCGGCTTTGCAAATGTACAACGCTATTTCGGTGACAGACGGCAACAGAACTATATAGGACTCTGGGCAGCCTCCCGGCGAGTCAAATATATGCTACTTAACAAATCAGGTGAATCTGCGGTGATGTTAGAGGAACGTGATGTAAAGCGAGTCGGTTTCACACTGGGTAGAAAACACACCGCATATCACAAAACTCGGTTTCTCCAACGGATGGGACAAGAGGAGAATTTTCTCGTCGGTGCACAATACGCGCTTTCTCTCGGATATGCTTCGCCATTATACGGCTCTGACCGAGCAGAATCTTACGCTGAGCTGGCTGTCGGTTCGGGATGGATGCAAGGCGACCGATTTTTCGGTCTCACAACAGTCGCAATTAACACAAACTTGACGAGTCGAATTGAACGGTCTGTTCTCCAGGCACGGACTTCTTGGTTCTATACAGATGTATTTAATACCGGTGATATCTATACGCTTGAAAAGGGTTTTAGGAAGAACGGACTTTTTGACTTTCATCAGACATTTGTTGCGCAGTTGACAACAGAGATGCAGTTCGGATGGAGTGGACGAAGCCAAGTCCTTTTGGGGGCTTTTAATGGGCTGCGCGGTTATGATTATAGACAATTCAACGGCGAGAAGATGGTATTGCTGAATCTTGAAAGCCGAACTGTATTCGGTGGAACAATTTTCCACAAGATAGATGAAGCCCTCGCGGCGGTTGCAACGTTTGCGGCGCGACCGTTTATTGATAGACCTGTACATCTCGGATTCATATTAAGCGGCGTTGTGTTTGCCGATATCGGATATATCTGGAATGGAAGAAATAGTTTTGATTTGGTAGCACCAAAGCGGAGTGTGGGATTTGGATTGCGGAGTAGCCTCTCTCAGTTCAGCGGCACTGGCATCCTCCGGGTAGAATTTGCCTTCCCACTCGATCCACCTTTCACGCTATCGCTTAAACCTCGGATTTTCTATGGTCAGGAACGCACATTCTAAATGGACACTTCCGCGCGTATATCAACCGAAAGTATTACATGGCGAGCGATTCTGTTGGGACTGCTATCGCTCCCGCTCAACATTTACCTCGTTGTTCAGACGGAAACCGTCTGGACGACACAGTATCCCACCACGATGGCGATTTTCTTTAACGCTGTCTTCACGCTCTTTCTTATCGCGATTCTCAATCTGCTCCTAACACGTTATCTCCCGAAATGGCAACTCACGCAAGCGGAAATGCTAACGGTGTATCTCATGGTAACCTTGGCGTGTGTCGTCTGTGGACACGACCTTTTGCAAGCAACAATGTGTGTTTTGGGCCACGCGGCGTGGTTCGCGACACCAGAGAATGAATGGCAATCGCTTTTCTTCCGCTATATTCCGGACTGGATTGCTGTGATGAACCGGCGTGCCTTAACTGGCTACTATGAAGGCACCTCAAACCTATTTGAGACAGATCATATTCAGGCATGGCTCACCCCAGTAATGGCATGGCTGGTTTTCTTTTCTGCCTTGGCGTTCTCGATGATGATGCTGAGCGTAATCTTGCGTAAACAGTGGATTGAACATGAAAAGTTAAGTTACCCAATTATCCTGCTCCCTTTTGAAATGACGAAAGGTGTAAGTTTCTACCGTAACCGCCTCCTTTGGATCGGCTTTGCAGTTGGATGCGGTCTGGATCTGCTTAACGGTATTAGTTTTCTTTATCCGTACGTACCGAGCATCCCTATCCGTCACGACATCGGACTCTTATTCACAGAGAAACCGCTGAGTGCTATTGGTTCGACACCTATCCATCTAAACCCTTACGCTATCGGCATCGGTTTTCTAATGCCACTGGATTTGTCGCTCTCTTGCTGGTTGTTCTACCTCTTCTGGAAGGCACAACTCGTTTTCGGAGCGATGACAGGGATGAATCAGACGCCGGGTTACCCGCATATTGATATGCAGTCGCTGGGCGCATATTTCGGTCTCTGTTTCTTCGCGCTCTGGATAACACACAAGCACCTCTGGCAGGTTGCCCGCAATATTCTGGGGCTGCAAACGAACATTGACACGGCAAATGAACCGATGGGATATCGGAGTGCGTTTGTTGGCTTGCTCCTGAGCATTGGTGTTGTGTTCGGATTTTGCCTGAAGGCGGGGATGTCGTGGTGGGGTGTGCTTGGATTTTTCTCCATCCATTTCATACTCGTTCTGGCGTTCACACGGATGCGCGCGGAACTCGGAACACCCACAATGGATTTCTATCGCGCCGGCCCCGGGCTTTTCCTAACCTCAATTTTTGGTTCCAGAAAGATTGGGCCACCCACGTTGACAGGCTTCGCTTTTCTCTACGGTTTCACGCGGAACTACCGTTCGCAACCGATGCCGAATCAACTGGAAGGTTTTAAACTCGCTGACAGAGGGGCTATCAACACACGTCAAATCCTTTGGGTGATGTGGGGGGCAACGGTTATTGGATTGCTAATCGGGTTTGTTGCGTTCCTTCACGCAGGTTATCGGCACGGCAGCTTAGGGACATGGCGCGGGCAGGAAGCATTTAGCGACCTACAACGTTGGTTGACACTCCCGAACGACACAGATTGGAGACACCTTGGATTTTTTGGCTTCGGTATCACACTTACGCTCACAACGCTATTTATGCGTCTACGGTTTATCTGGTGGCAGCTGCATCCGTTGGCTTATCCGCTTGCTGGGAACTGGAACTTCGGCAGGCTCTGGTTTCCTGTATTTCTGGCGTGGGTGTTAAAGTCGATACTGATTCGCCACGGTGGGATTGGCGCGTATCGCCGAACACTGCCCCTGTTTTTAGGAACAATGCTCGGCGAATTTGTGATGGGGAGTATCTGGGCAATTTTAGGACTGTTTCTCGGACAGCGGATGTACTCCTTTAAACATTGGTAAACGTCAAATGCTTTTTAATGCTGGTGTCGCGTTAGTCTGCTGCCTTCTGTAAACGGATATTCCCGCCCGAGGTGTGCAATTTCAGCAAGGAACCCCCGCTGTTTATGCTACCTTTTAACCTATTTTTCGGAACTTTCCCTTGAATGGTGGATGCTACTGTAAAGTCCGTTGAGACGTTCCCACCGCCGGTTGTCGCATCCACGTCAATTGCGATATCTGGAATGAGCGTAACAGTTATGTTCCCGCCGGATGTGCGCAAACTACATTCATCGTGAAGTTGTTCTATCAGAGCCGCTTGGATGGAGCCCCCCGAGGTCTTGGCGTTTACAGATCCGGTGACGCTCTCCAACGTGATGTTCCCTCCAGAGGTATGAACATCTACGCCTCCACTACACTTCCCAACTTTGATGCTACCTCCCGATGTTTTGCCCGAAACGGAGCCTTGAATTTCACCAAATCGGAGATTTCCGCCAGAAGTTTGTACGTGAATATCGCCAGCAACATCGCCGACTTCAATACTACCGCCAGATGTCTTGAGGGTGGCTGGACTGCCACTGGATGTAAGTTTGATGCTGCCACCGGATGTCCGCCCCCACACTGTGCCAGTAATGTTTCCAAAACGTAAGCTACCCCCTGAGGTCTTCGCGCGGACATTACCGTTAAGGTCGGCGACTGAAATGCTACCGCTTGCGGTATCTAAGTCGACATTATACGCTTTCGGAATTGTCACGAGGAACTGAATTTTCAGGCGATTCAGCTGTTTTCGCCAGTGCTCGCGCCCGCGTTTGAAGACTCCTTCAATGTGAACATCGGCATCCTCGTGTTTAAACGCCAACTCAAAGTCTTCAAGCATTTCTTGCGCCGATCCGAGCAATTTGAATTTTGATTCTTTTGTGACAACAATTTCAATTTTATCTTCTTCAGCGGTGTGAACGTCAATCGCGCCGAACTCTGACACAATTGTTAAATTTCCGCCAGTTTCGACGTTATATGTTCTTTCTATCTTGTTCACAATGTGTTCCTCTGCCTTTAAGGGCGTGGATTGGCAGCCAGCACAATAGAACAGAAGTAGGACTGAGGAAGAAGTAGTTAACGCAATAGATGCTTTCACCAAGTACCTCCATCGTCTTCCCGCTCTGCGGCGGCGTTGCTGTGAGAGTTGTATATTTCTTAGGGTATCACAATCCCAGTGCTTTTACCCGACGGTGCTGCCAAGTATATGTTGGGAATAGTTTCCTGACTTTTCCCAACATACATAGTTTAAAGCTCTTTGTTCCGCTCGACCTGTTGTGTTCTGATCTCTTGGAGAATCTCTACAACCGTCTCCATCTGTCCTTCCAATCTGCCAATACGCTGCTCGACAGATGTTGTGGATTCTATGTCCTCATCTTCATCAGGGGTGACCTCAACCGTCTCGACCGTCTCAGCATCAGATTTCTCTTGTGCACGTTCACCCAAAAGGTCTTTGAGAAAGTCAGGTACCGATTGCCGGACAACTTCACTCACATCTTTGAGTTCGTCGCCAATAGTTTTCTTGACGTTGGAGAAGTCGAAGTCGAAATCCGGCGCACATCCCTCTCTGAGATATGCAGCGATTTGGTGGCAAGCAACGCTAATCTCGCTAAAAGAGGCACCCGTTTCGAGGGGTTGAAACAGTCCTGGATGGACGGCACCGAGTTCGCTTAAGCGGTTGAGCGCATTGTTGACTTGCTGTGCACACCGTTCCTCACCTTCTGAAGGATCAACTATCGGTGATGTTTCTACCACGCGAGCCGTTGTTTCCAAGAGGCGTAGAATTGCGCGAATTTCCTTTTGGTTTTCGTGTTCGTTAGACATGGTTGTCTCCTTTTTATGTGCATTTGCCTATATAGAGTCCCTCAAGACTAAAAAGGATAGCGAAAAATATTTTTTTAACGATTAAATCTGGTCGCTGGTCCAAATGTAAAGCAAAGACAAATTATGCCATTTAAGGCATAATTTCATTACACAACGGTTTTCGGTTAATTCAAACGCTCCGAGCTATCAAAGATTCTCTAATAATTAAAGAATCGACACAACACCTCAGAAGCAATCGTCAAAAATCGCCTGTTGGGTTTGCCTATATAGAGTCGCCTGAACATAAAAAGGATAAAAAAAACACAATAGGGTTTGAGAATTGTGATATTCAGACGTTAGGAGATCTCTAATTTCAGTTCACCGACATTCCGGCGGATTTTGATTACTGCCTTGATAATGTCCTCTATGTCCTCCTCGCTCGCCATGAGGACGTTTTGACTTAAGGAGAGACCGGTTTGGCATATCTTCTCAGTCTCTGGGCAATGCACATCGGTATAGTTGAGACCTTGACCGAAAAGATTGGAAGCAAGAAAAGCCTCGCGATACATGGGTGTTGTATACCAGTGTCCAATCGGTATCCCCTCTGCACGCATTGCTTTGAGAAATGTTTCACGTGAAATGTTTTCAAATTCCTCAGAATCAAAGAGTGCCTTATAGCCGTGGCACCCGCCACGCGTTGCGCGTGGATCAAGTGGCGTGACTTTGATGCCTGGGACCTCGCCGAGCCAACCATCTAACCATCGCATGTTCTTATGTCGATAGTTCGTTTCATCTTCAAGTCGGGTGAGACGTGAGAGGAGGAGACCGGCTTGCCATTCGGTCATACGGAAATTACCGCCGAAGGGTTCTGCCTCACCAAATTCAGCATCGGGCAGGGTCCGTCCACAATTATGGAGTGCATACGCCCGTTCGTAGAGTTCTCGATCGTTGATGAGGACGATGCCGCCTTCACCAGCGCAAAGGTTCTTTGAAGATTGGAAACTGAAACACCCGAAATGTCCCCAGCTGCCGACACCTCGCCCGCGCCACTCGGCACCGTGTGCTTGTGCGCAATCCTCAACAATTTTAAGGTCATGTCGTTTTGCGATGTCAACCAACGCGTCGAGATCGGCTGGATATCCAGCGATATGAACCGGTAAAATCGCTTTTGTTTTCTCGGTTATCGCGGCTTCAACTTTTGAAGGGTCCAACAGGAAACTATCTGGTGTGGTATCTACAAAGACAGGAGTGGCGTGCGTCATGAGGATCGCGACGACTGTCGCTTGGAAGGTATAGGGTGTGGTGATAACTTCATCACCGGGACAAACACCAGCGGCTTTTAGAGCGACATAGAGTGCCGATGTCCCACTATTGACACAAACGCCATACTGCGCTCCTTGGAATTCAGCGAACTGTTGTGCGAATTCCGGCACTTTTGGTCCGCCAACGCCCCATTGTCCACTCTTGTAGATACGTTCAAATGCTTCAATATCGGCAGGGTCCTGTGTGGGCCATGCAGGATAGGGATCCGTGCGGACAGGTTCACCGCCGTTTATTGCTAATGTTGCCATATCTTTGTCTCCTTCAATGCCTTATTAGTCCCTCAGTCTTCAGATTGAAACTTCCCATCGTAAATAACCTAAGTTGCCACTAATGTTCAAATTGCATTTTTATATTTGTAGCGATGAGAAATAAAAAGAGTTTCAACTCAAATCCGGCAGCCGTCACGGCGTGAATGGACTTGGGTAAAAGTTTTTCAAC
>JAJECD010000366.1 GCA_022822215.1 Candidatus Poribacteria bacterium
TCCTCGCATAAAAACAGGTCTATAAAAAATCTAATTAGCACAAGGCGTTATATTGACGACTATTTATATGGAAAGCAAACAAGGTTACCAAAGGCATTCAGTTTTTAGAGATTATCAGTTTTACGTCTTTTTTGCCGATCCGGTGCGGTTAGGAAACCGCACCTACCGGGCCTGGGTGAGTGGTGCGGTTAGGAAACCGCACCTACCGGGCCTGGGTGAATGGGGCGGTTAGGAAACCGCATCTACCGGGCCTGGGTGAATGGGGCGGTTAGGAATGCTGATCGCATGAATCAGAGTCAGAATCAACGGTATTCATGCCTTATGGCATGAACCGGGTATGAAGTGCTTATGCACTTCCAAATCAACGGTATCTATGCCTGTGGGCATAGACCGGGGTATGAATGCCTTATGGGCATTCACCGGGGCGAGTGCACCGCAAAACCGCACCTACCGGGTCTGGGATAAAAGGTTACTCAAAAACTTGCAACCTACCCTCTTTCACGATCAGTACCAGATTCGGTATATCCGTGACGTGTCCGTCTCCGTTCGCATCAAAAGAGAACGTACCCATAACAGTATCAAAGCCTCTAAGGTTCGCCAGTGCGTCTCTAACCGCAACCGCATCGGTTGATTGCGCGTTCGCAATTGCCTCGGCTAATATATGGGCAGCGGTATAAGATGCCATAGCAAAGGCGTTTGGTACTGTGCCGTAAGTCTCGCTATAATTCTGAACAAACGCTTGGTTTCCTGGCGTGTTATCCGTACTGAGCCAACTCCCAATCGTTATTGCCCCTTCAGCAGCGGGACCCGCGGTCTGGATTTCAAGATTCGTTAGAGAACTCACGAAAAAAGGAACAGCGATGTCAAGATTTTTCCTTTGAATCAGGATTCCTGGCTTTTCCGGTGGCAATGCAGAAACGAAGACAGCATCAGGTTTCAACGTCTTGATCCGCGTTAATTGTGCCAAGAAGTCTGTATCCCCGCTCTGGAAAGTTTCAGTCGTTATCACCTCAATTCCCTGTGCAGCGAATGTTTCTCGCCACGCCATGTCTAAATCTATTGAGAAGAAATCGGTGTCATCATACATCGTAGCGACTTGTTGATAGCCGAGTTTTGCCTGCAGTGCCTCGTTGCTTTTGAGGATAATCGTATCCGTGGCGATCGGAACACGGAAAACAAAATCACCGATCGCACTCAGTCCACGAGCAGAGGATGTCGGGCTAATTGCCACAATCTGATTTTCTTGTGCGATTGGGAATGCAGCTTGAGTCGCACTTGAGGTCGAGGGACCGAGAATAACGGACACGCCGTCTTCGTGAATAAGTTTGTTAAAGGCACGGGTTGCACCTTCCGGTGTCCCCATATCGTCTTCTATGATGAACGTGAATCTGTGATGCCGCCCTTTTGTATTATTAATCTCGTCGAGTGCGAGCGCAAAACCCTGTTTCATGAGTTTGCCTGTAGGAGACAAGGTCCCTGTCAAAGGCAGCGCGACTCCGATGGAGATCTCGGTGTCTTGGTTTTCTACCTGGGGTGTTGTCGGTTGGACGATGTGCGGCATGCGTTCACAGGCAGAGAAACCTATTATCAAGATGAAGATTACCGCAGTGAGTGTAAATGACTTCAATCCAATTTGTGCCTTGTTAAGTTTTGTACTATTTTCCATAAAATTTCACCTCTCGAATGACAATATCTTTGAACGGAATTTTGATTTTATCTGATGCGTCTTCTCGTGTCGCCTTTGAACTGTCTCGCTCAGATACGACAGTGAGTCGGAGGAAACCGACCTCGCGTTCAATGCGAACGCGTATCAGAGAAGCGTTTTCAGATTTCGCGCGACGCTTGTCTGTCGTGGGTCTGAAGTTGTGTTCTTGTTGGATTGTTGCTGTTTCAATTGTGAAGCTTGGGATGTTTGATATAGGATAAATCTCAATGTGTGTCACATATTTTGGAGAATCCAGTTGGATCAAGACTTGTACCTTATTTGTCCCGTGTATAGTGTCCTGATACCTAAAGGGATTTACGGCTCCGTCCGTGTGATCTTTTTCAATAAACCCCTCTACCTTCAGAATGCTGGATGTACCCATGTTACCATCAACCAGTCGTGGATAATTCTCACACCGAAGTTGGGCAGCGGGAATTTCTGTCGCGGGCGGTTGATTCAATATCGCACAACCGGGAACTAAGAGTATACTCAAAAATATTAAGCATTTCACTCGTGTGATCCAGTTTAAGCGTTTCATAGTTACACTCCTCGTGAATACGAGAGAAAATCGAAATCACCGTTCTGATTTATCAGGTGTGGCTGTTTGAACTGCCTTCTAAACCCGCATAACAACTGGGAAAATCAGCGGTGTCCGTTGCATCTGTTTTGAAAAAAATCGGCGGAGCGCGCCGCGTATCTCATCTTGGACTATCTCCGTTTCGTGCTTCTGCTCATCGTTCAAGTTTTCGATGACGCGTCGGGTAATTTCTTTCGCTTCTTCTATGAGTTCTTCTGATTCATCCATATAGACAAACCCGCGTGAGATAATTTCTATCTGTCCTGCGTTCAAGCCTGTTTTGGTCAGCACTTCGCTATCGTCAGAAATATCCTTTTGCTGATTGCCATTACCGGTGTCGCTCTGTAGGACAATAATAGGCACGAGGATGCCGTCTTCGGAAAGTTGGATACGGTCACGCAGGACAATATCCTCAAGTTCGATTTCTGGCTTGCCGTCAACAAGGACCCGTCCAGAGCGGCCCTCGCGTCCAAAGACTTCACACGTTTCGGGTGTAAGGCGGATCAGTTCACCATCTTCAGCCACTTTGATGTTTTCACTCGGTACCCCGACGGATTCAGCAAGTTCAGCGTGACGCATCAGATTTTGGTATTCACCGTGCATCGGCATAAAGAATTTAGGTTGCAGGAGATTGAGCATTAACTTCAAATCTTCACTCGATCCGTGACCGGAGACGTGGACATCGGCGTTGCGTTCATGGTATATCTTCGCGCCACGCCTAAGCAAATGGTTCACTACGTTCCCTATTGACTTTTCGTTGCCCGGAATGATACGTGCCGACATGACCACAGTATCGCCCGGCTCCACCTTTAGAAATGCGTGATCATCCAGTGCCATCAATGCCAGTGCCGAACGCGGTTCGCCTTGGCTGCCGGTCGTTAAAATTACAACCTCATGCGGTTTGAACAGAGACGCATCGCGGGCATCAATAAGGTAGTCAGGATTCACATTGAGGTAGCCGAGTTCAGAAGCCGTGCGGACATTGTTTATGAGAGAACGTCCGGTGACGGCAACAAGTCGTCGATGCATATTTGCGAGGTCGATGAATTGCTGAATACGGTGTAGACTTGAGGAAAAGGTACAAAGGAACAGTTTCTGCTCCGTCTTCTGAAAGATATTGTCTATTGTCCCATAGATGCTGCGTTCAGAGGGTGTCTGTCCGGGGCGTTCTGCGTTTGTGCTGTCGGAGATGAGCATCTGGACACCTTCTGCGCCTAAACGGGCGAGCGTCTGAACATCGCTTAACTTGCCGTCGACAGGGGTCATATCAAACTTGAAATCGCCCGTATGAACAATAACGCCGACCGGAGTGCGAAGCGCGATGGCTACACTGTCCGGAATGCTGTGTGTAACGTGGAGGAATTCAACGGAAAAATCACCCAATTCAACGGTATCACCTGGGGCAATTGTGTTGAGTTGTGCCTTGCCGAGTACGCCGTATTCACGGAGCCTGCCACTCGCGATTGCGAGTGTGAGCTGCGTGCCGTAAACCGGCACATCTAACTGCCGTAGGACATAGGCTAACGCACCGATATGGTCTTCGTGCCCATGGGTCAGGAGGATTCCGCGAACCTTCTCCTGCCGTTCAACGAGGTAATGAATGTCTGGGAATATCAGGTCAACGCCGGGCATATCTGAATTAGGGAGCATAAAACCGGTATCAATGACGATAAGGTCATCTTCAGTTTCATACACCATCATGTTAAGCCCAAATTCACCTAAGCCGCCCAGTGGGATAATGGCAACGCCTGCTTCAGTTATATCTTCAAAATTTTTTGTCATATAAATAGTTTTCAGTTATCGGTTATCAGTCGTCAGTCGTCAGTCGTCAGTTAAGAGGTTTTCTTGTAACAATTCCCCTATTCCTGGAGTCCCCAGAGATGAAAGGATTGTTACAAACCTCCTCTTCACCGATAACTGATAACCGACAACTATTAAACAACGATATTGATAAGGCGGTTTGGTACGACGATGACCTTCCGAATTGGTTTTCCGTCAGTAAACCGCTGAACTCGCTCATCTGCGAGTGCTGCTGTTTCAATCTCTTTATCAGTTGCATCAGCAGGCAGTTGGAGTCGGTTACGGAGTTTTCCGTTGACTTGGACGATTATGGTTACAGTTGCACTTATCAGGACTGCCTCGTCGTGAGTGGGCCACTGTTCATGCGCAATGAATCCTGTTTCACCGAGACGGTGCCACAACTCTTGTGCGATGTGCGGCGCGTAAGGTGAGAGCAGATGCAAGAACGCCTTCAAGATTTCTTTCGGCAACGATTTCGCCTGTGTCGCAGCGTTAACAAAAATCATCATCTGGCTAATCGCTGTGTTCATTTTATCGATGGATTCAGTGTCTTCCGTTACCTGTTTGATCGTCTGATGGAGTTCGCGCCAGAGTTCGGATTCCGTTGAACCCGCAGCGTCGGTTAGTTTCTCACTGAGTTCACCGTTCTCTTCATTAATAACGAGTCGCCAGACGCGTTGTAGGAATCGGTAAACGCCTTCCACACCGGCATCTTGCCACGGTGTACTGGCTGTGACGGGTCCGATAAACAGAAGGTAGAGTCGAAGTGCATCGGCACCGTATTTATCAATCACATCGTTTGGGTTGATGACGTTAAAGCGGGATTTAGACATCTTCTCCATTTGTATATGGAGCGGAACGCCAGAGACTTTTGCGACCGCTTTTCCATTGTTCTGCTCAACTTCGTGTAGATAATAGTATTTGCCCGCAGTATCTTGGTAGGATTCCGCGAGAATTGTGCCTTGGTTAAGTAAACCTTGGAACGGCTCTTGCGTGGAGACTAATCCAGAATCGTAAAGTACCTTATGCCAGAAACGCGCATAGAGTAAATGCAAGACAGCGTGCTCGGCACCGCCCATGTAGAGATCGACCGGCATCCAATAGCGTTCAAGATCGGTATTGAAAGGTGCCTCGGTATTGTGTGCATCAAGGAAGCGGAGGTAGTACCAACAGGAACCTGCCCACTGTGGCATAATGTTCGTTTCCCGTGTGGCAGTTCTACCATCAGGTAGTGTTATCTTCAACCACTCTTCGCCGGCGCGGGCAAGTGGCGGTCTACCGTCTTCTGTAGGCTTGTAGGCATCAATAGATGGCAGTTCAACGGGTAATTCCTCATCTGGCAGTTGAACAATAGTGCCATCTTCAAGGTGTGCGAGCGGGAAGGGTTCACCCCAATATCGCTGTCGCGCGAAGAGCCAGTCGCGTAAACGATATTGAACCTGCCCTGAGCCTCTCTGTTCACTTTCGAGCCATTGGATCATTTTCTGCTTCGCTGCGTCAACCTGCAAGCCGTTGAGGAACCCGGAATTAACACAAACACCATCTCCTTCAAAAGGTGCCTCTTCAATCGGCTTTTCACCACCTTTAATGACCTCAACAATAGGAATCCCAAAAGTTGAAGCGAATTCATGGTCACGTGCGTCGTGTCCGGGGACTGCCATGATCGCACCCGTACCATAAGTCATGAGGACGTAATCCGCAACCCAGATCGGAATAGGCGTATCGTTACATGGGTTGATAGCGTAAGCCCCAGTGAACACCCCCGTCTTTTCAGTAGCGAGGTCTGTCCGTTGAAGATCGGATTTGTTGATAGCCTCCTTAACGTAAGCACTAACTGTCGGTGCTGCATCGGGATGTGTTATTTCAGAAACAAGCGGATGTTCGGGTGCCAGCACGCAATAGGTTGCACCGAAAAGCGTATCCGGGCGCGTCGTAAAGACTGTAAACGTTTCGTCGCGATCTTTGATATCGAAGGTGATGTCTGCCCCTTCCGATTTACCGATCCAGTGCCGTTGCATCTCTTTGAGCCCATCGGGCCAATCCAATAAATCCAAATCGTCTAACAACCGATCGGCGTAAGCCGTAATTTTGAGCATCCACTGATGCATGAAGCGGCGTTCAACGGGATCGCCAGTTTCAACATATTTTCCGTCCTTGACCTCTTCGTTTGAGAGGACAGTGCCCAGTGCGGGACACCAGTTGACGGGGACCTCGGCGAGGTATGCGAGGCCTTTTTCATAGAGTCGGAGAAAAATCCACTGCGTCCATCTGTAGTATTCCGGCAAGGAGGTGTCAATTTTACGGGACCAGTCGTAGGAGAGACCGATGCGTTGGATCTGCTGCTGGAAGGTTTCGGTGTTTCGTTTGGTAATGTCTGCAGGATGTTCATTTTCACGGACTGCGTAACGTTCTGTAGGAAGTCCGAAAGCATCCCATCCCATTGGGTGCATGACATGATAGCCTTGCATTCGCCGGAAGTTTGCGATGACATCGGTCGGCACATAGTTTTTCGCGTGTCCCATGTGGAGTCCGGCACCAGAGGTATAAGGGAACATTCCAAGCACATAAAATTTGGGCTTGGTTTTCAGTGTTTCAATATCGTTTGGAATTTTAAATGCTTCTTTTTTTTTCCACTTGGCTTGCCAGTGAGGCTCTATTTTCGCCGGGGCATAAGGATGATTCTCCATTTTGCGTCCTTCTCCTTTTTCAGCCGTTTGGTATTGGCTTGATGATATAAATTCTACCACAACCTCGCTTGATTGTCAAGATAGAGTCATTTCTCACTTCATTGGTTATGGGTTGTCAGTTATAAGTTATATAAGTTGTCTGAATCTCGGATGACGCAGATTTTCCGGGTTTTGGCAAGAGGTAAAAAAGGAAAAAGGCGAGGTTCGCGAACCTCGCCAGCGGTTGTCCGTCAATAAATACCTAATATTCCAGATTTACACTATGTTATTCTCGCTCGCTCTGTTATTACCGCATTTTGCGTGGCAGAGAGAACGCTCCGTAACGACTGAAAATAACGCATCTCAGCCAACTTTATCCGTTTCTGATTGCCTTCAATGCGCGCTTTGACAAGCGTTTCCCAATTCAGAGTGAGCATACGGTTTGTTTTCTGTAGCACTTTCCAGTGCACTTCTGAAATCATCATGCCTCTCCTTGTACAGTTGTTTATCGCACATCTGACAGAAGATATTCTCAACGTTCCAGTCTAATATATCCTACGTCATTAGATCCTCGTAACATTAAGATGTTGCATTTGACGACGGATATCTTCAGGAAAATACCCGTTTATATATTTTGATCTAACGGTAAAAACGTTAGAGGGACGGGTTTGGTTTCAAACAACCCTGAGCGTTATCCTTTTATGCAACTGGGGATTGCGAAAGCGTAAAGTGTCTGTATTTTCAGGCGTTTTATTTTTTTTCTCTCTCCTGACCTAACAGTTTTGACGGTGGTGGGAAAACAATCTTTTTGCCTATGGACATTTCATGTTTTTCCAATATGCGCTGCAGCATCTTGTAGGTTTCCTCGCACTCTGCTTTCGTACCGAGTAACTCTATGCTGGGTGAGTCGACTAAATTAATATGTATCTCGTAAGAATCATTTTTTCCTCTAATTATTTTAACCTGTTGGATATAAGTAATATTTACCATCCCTTTGTAGGATGTTTGATGCCTACCCTTTGGATTGATAATTTCAATAAACACAGAAAATCTCCTTTGTGATATAAATAACCTAAGTTATCAGTGAAGCAGGATATGGATTAAATTTTAAAAAACATATAAAGGCGATTGGCTTAATAAGTATTAAGGATTGTATAAAGATCTTTATATGTTTCATGGCTCGTCCCATCAGGGCTGCTGCCAGGAACTGAAATTCTATGCAATTCATTAAAGCGTGTCAAGCATTTTTTTCAGGGTCAAGACATTCAGTTTCTGTCATAAACTTTTGAAAAAATCTCAAAAATATTGTAAAATGGTAAAGTTATACTTTAAAGATAAAAAATATCGTATCTAACTACGGGAGCCTTTGATACCGCTTTAGTGCCTTGACGAGGAAAAATTTATGAAAAATAGACTATCTCGACGACAGTTTCTACGTTCCAGCGCGCTCACCACAGCGTCTGTAGCAGTCAGTCTCGGATTTTTAGGGTGTAGTCGGACACTAATTCAAAAGGTGCCGGGCTTCGGGCCACCGCCGCCCTATGAATTCAAACCGAGTCCAAATCGTCTCCTTGATCTTCCAGAAGGATTTGCCGCTCACGCCTTTTCGAGAACAGGGGAAAAGATGGACGATGGACTTTGGGTGCCAGGCGCACACGACGGTATGGCAGCTTTCCCAGGTCCTAACGGCAAAACGATACTCATTCGTAATCATGAATTGCGGGCGACGAGCAAATCAGTTGGCGCGTTCGGATGGAATAACGAGAAAATTGAACGCGCTGCCATTGACAAATTTTACGATGCTGGCTCCGGTGAACTCCCGTGTCTCGGGGGCACAACGACACTTATCTACGACACGAAGACGCAAACACTGGAGAAGCACTTCTTAAGTCTGACAGGAACGCTCCGAAATTGTGCTGGTGGTCTGACACCTTGGAATACATGGATAACTTGTGAAGAGACTGTGCAAAAGGTGGACCCAGAACTGACTTATGAAGCAGATCACGGGTATAATTTTGAGGTTCCCGTTTCTGCTGACATAAAATTAGCAGATCCGATTCCGCTGAAAGCGATGGGACGTTTCAACCATGAGGCCGTCGCTGTCGACCCGAAGACCGGGATTGTCTATCAAACGGAAGACAGGGGCGATAGTTTAATCTATCGGTTTATTCCCAATACACCCGGCGAACTCGCTGCAGGTGGTAAGCTTCAGGCACTGAGAATCCGGGACCTCAAAAGCGCGGATACTCGGAACTGGCGAAGTCGAGTGCAAAAGGTTTTTCGGTGGACGTACAACCCGATACCCGTCGGAGAGACACTCGCCGTCGAATGGGTCGATGTTGAGAATATAGAATCCCCGGATGATGATCTCCGCATACAGGGAAACGAGGATAAGGGAGCGGCGAAGTTTGCCCGCGGTGAAGGGATATGGTACGGGATCGGCTCCGAAACCGGAGAATTTTATATCGCTTGCACGAATGGTGGTATTGCCTACAAGGGGCAAATCTGGAAGTATACACCGAGTCCTTATGAAGGGACAAGCCGTGAGGCACAAGAGCCGGGCATGCTTCAACTCTTCATTGAGCCAAACGATAGAAACCTCATGGAAAACGCTGATAACCTAACCGTCGCACCGTGGGGGGATCTCATCATTTGTGAAGACGGTCCTGAAGAAGAGTTTTTGGTTGGGGTAACACCTGAAGGGTATCTTTACAAATTTGCCCGGAATGCAGGTAATATGTCTGAACTTGCGGGTGCGACGTTCTCACCTGACGGCACGACGCTCTTTGTGAACATCCAAAGCCACGGGATTACACTGGCGATCACCGGTCCTTGGCACGAGATTCGACAACGTCCGCTTGCATAATGCTAACGTGCCCGTTTTTTGGCGGCTAACAACCGGGTCATTGTCGCTTCTGTAGGCTGTGGGGATGCTATATCCTCTGAGACGTGTCTACTTGAAGATGCAGCGTTCATGGATGGCTGTATGGTTTGAGGTTCTAACGGTTTGTCAGTGGGTTTCCCACCCAACCGCTCAAGAAGTGCAGTTAGATATCTGTTCGTTATGCTGAAACGCCGGAGAATCATCTCCAATACGAACAAAAGAACCGCAGCAACCAACAAGGCTCGCGCCAGTGAGACCTCCTTCTCAACGGGTGTGCCTGCCGGTCTCGTTATTTGGGTTGGTGTCGGTTCATGAATACCAGCAGTTCCAGCAGCGAGCATCTTTAGCAGAGCCGTATCAACCTCAAATTCGGCGTATTCTGCTGGGTAAGAGAGCGACAGGACTTCGGTGCGCCTGTGTGCATCGCCTTCACGCTGCGCAGTGACAATATAGGCACCGCTGTTAGACATCTGGAATGTACCGCTATAACGCGTCGGTGTCTGCTGTTGCATTTCAACCGATTCGCTTGTCCCATCGGGAGTTACAACGTGGAGTTTATACGATGCTTGCGACGCTGTGCGTGTGTCAATATTGGCTTGTGCCACACCGTGCCGAAGTGATACCGAGAGGTCGAAATCGACCTCCGTATCTGTTGCTGGGAGTACCCAATTGACAACCTGTCCCCAAAACTTCCCAAAGTTTTCCCATGGAATCCACGCTTTCGCCCATACGGGTTGAACGTCTGATGTCCACGCAACCGATTTCCCTAAACCGAAATTCCAACCCGCAAAGATCGGTTCGTCTTTGTGAGAGTGAATGAAAACTTGTGAGGTTTCCTTTTCTGTTGTTGAAACGTAACCCTGAAGTTCCGGTGGTGTCCCGATGCCTGAGACAATCGGTGCGTTTGGCACAGCAATAATAGGTTGAAAGGGTCCCTGAAAGATGTAACGCCGCGTTTCTCGGACGGCTTCTGTTAAGACCTCCGGCAGCTGCTGGATATTTTCAACAAAAACAGGCTGTCCACCCCCTATTTCTGCGACTTTCGTAAGGAGTTGTCTATTGGCATCGCCTATCGCTATCGTTGTGAGGCGGATGCGTGCCTCAGCGATCTGCGCTGCAAGTTTAAGAAAAGCAGATTCCGCCCCATCGGATTTGCCGTCGGATAGGAGGACGATGTGCTTCCGTTTTGCCGCGTTTGCTTTGAGCATCGCGTACGCCTTCTCAGTAGCGTCTTTTATCTTTGTAGTACCCCCCGTTGGACGGAGTTTGCTCACTGCGAAGATCAACGCATCCTGGTCGGAAGTAAGGTCAGAAATGCGATGGACATCGGTATTAAAGCCGAGGATGCCGGCCATATCTTCTTCGTCAAGGTTACGGATCCCAGTGCGAACCCCTTCAATGGCAAGTTGGATTTTCTGTCGCCCCCCAACGTAGTTCGCCATACTCCCCGATGTATCCAGCACAAAGATAATAGCGACAGCGTCCTTGCGTTCACGCGGGGTCATCTCTACCGGAAGCGTCCGTTCCAACGCCGTATCGGTGTAGCCTCCAGGTCCGTATGCCTGCCTTCCACCGATAACAACCAATCCGTGTCCGAGGTCACGGACGTAATTTTCGATGTGTCGTTGTTGTTCCACCGAGAGCGCATCTGCAGGGACGTTGTTTAGTATCAGAACATCGCTGCGTTGGAGTGCTACAAGTTCCGTCGGCATTTCCGTTGCGGACATTACCTCTACACTGAAGCCGTTTTCCTCAAGAACGGTTTTGAATGGGATAGTGTCTGTCAAATCACCTTCGGCGTATACGGTAACCTGGGGTTGGTCCTGAATTCGCACAACGGCATCCGCCTGATTGTTTTCTGGAATTTCATCAGTTACGTTCAACTTCAGCCGATACGTATGACTTCCTTCTTCTGAAACCTGTTCTGTGAGTAGAGGACGCACGTGTCTTCCGCTTGGTAGTATCCATTCAAATTCGTCAATTGGGGTGTCTTCGCGATAGAGGGTGGCATCCAGATTTGGGATACTCCCGTCGGTTTCAATCACTACGTTGATTCCGAAGTGTTGTTCTTTACGGACTTCGGTAGGGAGTTGCAGCTGCACCACTTGAACGGCATCCTTGATAGTTTCGAGTGGGATTGTTAATATTTCGACATCACTTGCCGAGAGCAGGGGTAGGTAGTCTTTGATGGGTGTCCCGCCAGCGTTATGTATGCCGTCGCTGAACAGTACGATCCGTCGATGATAATTGTCTGGCAAGAGGGCAATTGCGCGTTTGAGTACCGTGAGGATGTCCGTGCCGTCTCGCTGGAACGTCTGTTCTGGGAGTGCTTCCACTGACATCGCAGGCGAACCTTCCTGTTTCGGACGGATTTCTCGTAGGATTGCGGTCTCCGTAGCGAAACTGATAACACCGAACCGGTCAGTAGGTTTTAATCTCGCGACAGCGGCGTTTATCTCTCTGAGTGCCTTCTCGTGCTGTGTAGATGGAATGCTTTCGGAGGTATCAATCAGGAAAACGACTGCCAGACGTTGTTCGTTGTGGGTCCGGTGCAGATCAGCTAAGGCGAGGATCGCGCATAAAAGTGCTGTGCCTCGGAGGAAGAAAATCACGCTTTTTCGCCATTTTGCTGTGCCGCGGTGTGCCCGTCGTTGCACAAAAATTAGCACTGGGATTGCAACGAGAAGGGTTAAGAACAGGGGTGCGCGGAAATCAAACATAATGTTTAGCCGTTAGCGGTTAACAATCGGGTCGGATTGCTGCGCGATCCTTTCAGTAGTCAGTAGAACATTTGGTGATGCCAAACTATTGGAACCGCCCTCGATTCTCCGCTATGTAGAATTTTGTCCCATTGCTTCCGTGTCTGCTTGGTACTTCTTTTCATCGAATAACGCAATGAAGGCAATTGCGGCAACGATTGTTACAGCAATGGGGACCATGAAGATTTTTGCCCATGCGTGTCCGCCCTCGGCGTAAGCGAAAAAGTCGTGGACGCGTCCGCTAATGATATGTCCGACTAACATCCCAAACCCGTTGGTAACAAAAAGGAGCAGGGATTGAGAGCTTGCTCGGATATCTTGTGCGCTCAACCGCTCTACAGCAATCATTCCACCCACGAAGAAGAACGAGTAACAAATCCCGTGCAAGGTTTGTGCCCCGATGACTAACCACACGGGTTGGCCTATGGCGAAGATAGCGTATCGGACGGGCCACGCGAGGATACCCAAGAAGATTGTAAACCGCATCCCAAACCATCGTAGACACGGGAATAGCAGGAGCATAAGTGCCACTTCGGCAACTTGTCCAAGGCTCATCGCAAAATTGGCACTACTCGCTGCAAGCCCGACACCGTGTTCTGCTTCAGTCAGAAAGAGATAGGTCAAGTTGTAATAGAACGGAAGTTCAATCGCAACGACGAAGGAGATAATCAGAAGCACGGCGAAGTTTCGGTTTGAGACGAGAGAGAACGCTTCAAGGAACGCATAAGGGTTCTTTGCCTCTTTGCTTGGCGGCGTGTTGGGAAGTGTCAGACAGTAGGCACCCATAATAAAGGACAGGATAGCACCGAAGAAGAGACAGTCGGAAACACCCCCATCAAGAAGATGATGGGTGAGAAAAGAAACAACATTCCCTAAGAAGGAGAACCAGTCAGAGATGAGTGAGAGGTTTATCGCTTGTCCTTCGCAGTACCGTAGATACAGACTCAACGCCCAATTAATCGCAATCCAGCCAAACGTTCCGAAGACGCGGATATTACCAAATTTGTCCGATTGTCCCATGTGATGGAAGGCGATGGCGTTCGTCAGTGCAATCGTAGGCATGTAGAGGACGGCATGCAGGAAAATCGCGCCCCACATCATCGGAAAACTTGTCTGCTTCCACGCGAATAACAGACAGACACCGCCAAGTAGATGCGAAATTGCCGCGAACACCTGAGCAGGCATTAATCGGTCGGCAATCCAGCCAGCGATGATTGGGGAAATCATTGAACCGATAGCAGTGGTGCCGAAAACGTAGCTAATCTGCTTGCCGGTGAATCCGAGGTTTTGCATGTGTCCGGCAATAAGCACCGCCCATGCTCCCCATATAGCAAACTGGAGAAACATCATCCCTGACAAGCGTGCGTAAGTTCCAAATCCTGTTTGTCTATTTTCCATTTTTTAATTTCTTACTCCTCGACTGTCCTCCACTTCGTTTCGGACAGGTTTTCGATCATCCTACGCATTCTTCAGTAATGACCTAAGTTGCTACTCAGCCCACTGCGCCATCGGTGCTGTTGACTGCACCACATGCATCCCCGCGTCCGAAACTTTGGCAAAAACAGCGTCTGCGGGTTCTGTGTAGTCCACTATACCTGGCACAACAACGGGTGAAGTTAGGTCATCCACGAGATAGATTTTCTTCGCCAACGCAATATCAATTTTCTGAATTTCCTCAAGGAGATCACTGACCGTCCAGGCGACGCAGTGGCTTTTTGCCTGTCCAGCGATAATCACGCGATCGTATTCGAGAAGCATTTGTAGGAAGGTGCTGTTTCTTTCAGCGATCGGTTTTCCATCGGCATCTTTAAGAACTTCCGGGCGCAAGACGGAATAATTTTCCGTCAACGGATTCTGTCCTTTGATTTCGTAATGTATCTGTGCCTTACGTGCGATTGTATGAAAAAAGCAGGCTTCATCAACAGCAGAGACAACAGCATGCCCAATCCCACCGAGCATTGCATGATAGGGCCATATCGCAAGCGGATATTTCCCTTCTGTTGTAAGCACTTTGACGTAGTGTTCACCATAAGCCTTTAGCCACTCGTACCGATTTTGGTCTCCCATCAGGCTTTCCGCAACCGCAGGATTGACGCGCCATTTACCTGTTTCGATGTCTTCTTGTGTAATCAGGGTCTGTAAGGGAATTGGGTGTTCACCAGCATCATTGATCCAGAAAACTTCGTGAAATATCTGCATCGCTGTGTGTGTATCCATAGTGCAAGCGATTTTGCTGATATTTGGTAGATTGCGATAGATGAATTGACACAAGCGAATGTTATCCTCTACGGCACCCTTCCCTGATCTTCCGCCAACGAAAAGTTCATAATCTGGGATGCAGAATGTATTTTGGACATCGACGAGTAACAAGCAGGTCCTAAAATCATCTTCGGCTGCTGGGCGGACTGCGTGTTTCTCCGCCCACTCCTGTGCTTCACCTTGGCGTTCTTGGTACGGAATCCGCCAGACTTTGTCTACCCGATCTGCCTCGAAATGGGGCGGAAGTGGAAGTTGTGATGTAGACATAGTGATGTTCCTCTTTCGCTGCAACTATCAGTTTACTCAGTTAATGCTTTTCAACACGCCCCATTTTGTCGCCAGTTTTCCTTGCGGTTGAACGGACAGCACTTTCTCAAAACCTTCTTCCATGATTTGGACAACGTCTTCTTGTGTCAGAGCAACGTTAAAGAAAACCAACTCGTCAAGGTAACCCATCCAAAATCTGTCACCGCCATCCCAATCGCCAATTCTTGCGGGCCCCAGTTTCCCCGGAATGGCGGCTTGGTCATCTTCCTTGTTCTCTTCACCGTTGATGTAGTAGCGTCTAATTTTCTCCTTTGTGCTATAGACGGTTGCGAAGTGATGCCACTTGTCTATCTCTTTGTCGGTAAAAAAAATTGTAGAGAATAGGTGTCCGCCGTTGCCATTAATTGCCCAAACGAGTTCGTTCGCCGGTCGGATCTGATGGTGGACATCCCCAGCGGCCCAACCGTTATTGTCAAAAATGACTCGGAATTGTCCGACTCTACCGGTGTACTGTGCCCAGACACATGCTGTGATCTCTTCAAAGGTCCCAATCTCTGGAACATCTACCCAATCCTTGGCACCGTCGAACTCAAGTGCCTTTCCAAACTTGCCATCTACCCATTTCGGTGCGCCCTGAATTTCGCCATCGTGTCCATTGCCTGAGAAATCCGACAAGGTATCTCCATTTCCGTCGTCAAAAAGCCATCCTGCAACAATGGTTGCTGGATCAATTTCTGCAGAACTTGATAATGGAATTAAGAAGAGGCAGAGAAACAGGACAGAGCTGACTTGCAAGTATTTCATGTTGAAGTTCTCCATATGTTGGCTATCAGCAGTCGGAAAGATCGGCTTGTGCCACTGCCACAAGCCCTACTGATAGTCGAGGATGAGTGTAGCGAATGTCCTAACTACTATTCACTAATTGCTGAACCCTACATGCCTACATTTTATGTCATATCTCGGTTTTTATCAACAGAAATCGCTTGATCTATGTCAGAATGTACGTACGATAACGTGGGTTCAAAAAAAGTTTATCCGTTAGAAAATCAGGGGAAGGTGCTGTTACCCATGCCAAAAAATGAGGTTGACATCCGCAGAGAAATAGAATAGAATAAGGGATACAGAGATATATGAAACGCTGTATAGCGGGTGAAAACGGATGAATGCTTTCGTTACAAGTTTTAGTGCTTTCCAAGAACATTTAAACGGATAACGCGGAGATCCTATTATTTATTGAGCAGTTCTGATTTTAAGAGGAGGAGTTCCCTATGAAAGTTATACGATTCTCAATGATCATTCATTTCTTGATACTCGTGTGTCTAACGGATACCACCTTTGCCCAAGAATACACACAGTTCAATTTACCCCAAGATGCGAAAAGCCGTCTCGGCAAAGGCAAAATCGTTGACATGGCGTATTCCCCGGATGGCACTCGGCTCGCCGTGGCGACTTCTATTGGGATTTGGATATACGACTCTCAGACGGGTCGAGAAGTTGACATATTGCAGGGGCACACGCGCGAGATCAGAGGGATCGCGTATGCTCCGGACGGTCGCACGTTGGCTAGCAGCAGTGGCGGTGGGGACGATGTTTTCATCTTAGCGGACGATACTCTCATCTTATGGGATACGGTTTCCGGGACTCGTAAAGCGGCCTTACCGAGTTCCGGAGCTTATAGTATCGCGTTCAGCCCCGATGGGAAAACAATCGCCACTGGTGGTTACGAGGATGTCCAACTGTGGGATGCCGTCAGTGGGGAACCTACAGCCTCTTTCCAGACAGAGTCAAACATCGTCATTGAAAATTTGGCGTTCAGCCCTGATGGGAAAACACTCGCTACTGCGAGTACTGCTGACATTCGCTTATGGGACGTTGCGACAGCCACACACAAAGCGACGCTCCAAGGACATACGAAATCAGTTCTGAGTCTATCCTTCAGTCCGGATGGCAGCACACTCGCCAGCGGAAGTAGCGACCATACAATCCGCTTGTGGGATACCACCACTGTCACCCATAAAGCCATGCTCGCCGGCCCTCAGAGCCCTTATGCCCCTCAGAGTATTGCATTCAGTCCGGATGGCAGCACACTCGCCCAGGTCGGGTACAGAGATGTGGTCCTCTGGGATGTGCCTTCCGGAGAAGTTCGGAGAACCCTTACAGGACATACGAGCTGGATTAAGGCATTGGCGTTCAGCCCCGATGGCAAAACGATCACCTCTGCGAGCGGCGAAATACGGCTGTGGGACGTTGTGAGTGGAGAACATAAAACGACCTTTGGAAACCACATGGAACCGGTTACCAGTGTGGTGTTCAGTCCCGATGGCAGCACGCTCGCCGGATGTGAGGGGAATAGGATCCATTTGCTGGATGGGGGGTCCGGTGCCCATAAAATCCTAATCAGAGGACATACGGATGACGTTACGAGTCTCGCCTTCAGTCCCGATGGCAGCACGCTCGCCAGTAGCAGCTGGGACGCAACCGTCCGCTTGTGGGATGTCGTCTCTGGTGTCCAAAAAGCCGTATTTCTACATGATTGGATCGTCAATAGTGTCGCCTTCAGTCCCGATGGGAAAACACTTGTGAGTGGTAATTGGGATAAAACCCTCCGCTTATGGGATGTCGTTGGCGGGACACACACAACGATTCTCACGGGACACACGGAAGAAGTTGAGAGTGTGGCGTTCAGTCCGGATGGAAAAACGATCGCTACGGGGAGTCGGGATAAAACCGTCCGCTTGTGGGATGCCCGCTCGGGACAGCACCGCCAAACCCTGACAGGACCCATAGCAGGCATC
>JAJECD010000112.1 GCA_022822215.1 Candidatus Poribacteria bacterium
AGACGAACTCGCAGAATATTCAGCCTATCTCTGAACACAATACCTTGCTGCCTTTCGACAAAGCAGCTTGAAACTTACAATATTGTCCAAACTTTAGTTGAAATTAGTGTAGGGTATAGTATTGCTTGGTTAACAAAATAATCTTTAAACTTTCGGAAACCAAAAAGGAGATGCGGTTGTGGCAGATAAAAATACTCTCGGAAGAATAGGATCCGGTGCGTCAGACTCCCAAATACGCTATGCTCCCACAGGTAAAACGGATATCTTCTATCCTGAATCGGATGGTAAACCTATGGCAGAAACTGAACGGCATCGTGATCTACTTATCAATACACTTCTGATCCTACAAGAACATTTCCAAGATATTCCAGATATTTGTGTATCAGGTAACATGATGATGTATTATGTTGAGGGAAATCCACGGAAATCTATCTCCCCGGATATATTCGTGACTTTCGGCATTGCAAGGAAAGAACGGCGGACATATCGCATCTGGGATGAAGGTAAACCGCCAGATTTTGTATTAGAGTTCTCAAGCGAAAATACATATCGGAACGATTTGGGTGCTAAGAAGGAGCTGTATGCGGAAATAGGTATTGCCGAATACTTCCTCTATGATCCAGAACGGCAGTATTTACCCTTTCCGCTGATGGGATTTGCGCTTATAGGTAGGGAGTATGCTCCGATTTCGCCTGGAGTTAATGGGAGTGCGTTTTCTGCAACTCTCGGTTTAGAGTTGCGTTTACGGGATGAAACTCTTGGGTTTTACGATCCTGTCTCGGAAAAGTGGCTACAGACCCCTGCCGAAGCAGCAACGGCACGCGCTGAACAAGAAGCGGCACGCGCTGAATGGGAAACTGATGCTCGACAACGCGCTGAAGCCGAAATCAAACGTCTCCAAGAGGAGATTGAGCGATTAAAAGGACTTTCCTAACAATCCGAAAAATAGAACACTATTTGTCTAAAGAACTATTAGAACTGGTTCTCATACCACTTGACGTTGCCTGTGCTGAGACCACTGGCGACGATGTCCAATCTGCCGTTCCCGTTCATGTCTAAGACGTGCATCTGTCCAACACCTAAACCACCATCGTCGATCGTCTCTTTATGCCAACGGTTTTGTTCCAGATTCCCCGGACGGTAGAGATGTAAACTTGTGCCTTCACCGTTGTAGCCACAGATAATCTCAAGCACTCCGTCGTCATCAACGTCAACGGCGGCGAGCGAGTGTCCACGATTGAGTGTATCGTCAATGAGATGACGCTGCCATGGGGCGGTTCGTAGATCGCCGGTGGCTTTATACCAGACGAGATTGTTTCCATGCCACGGTTCAATCGCCAAGATTTCGTTGATCCCGTCACCATCAATATCCGCGGCGAACGTATCGCTGCATTCACGATCACTGATGGTCCATTTGCCCCACTTTTCCGTCATCGGCGTCGCAGGAGGTTCATACCAAATCAATCCTTCCGAGCAGCTAATCAGCACATCGTCACGTCCATCCTGATCAACGTCGTTGATACTCAAGCCGTGGTTAATATGAAGAGAATCGTCAAGAAGGTGGGATTTCCAAGAGGATACATCTCGCGGGGTATCTGACAATTCGTAGCACCACACCGAGCCGGGACTGTGCCATTCACCGGGTTTGCCGTCCTCGCCACGAATTGAAGCGACGATGAGAAAAGGAGCTGCTGAAGCGTTTCCAGAGAGATTCACGAGGGCAATCCGATGAATGAAGGGGACATCGGCGATGCGGTGGCTCTTCCAGTTCTGTCCATCTGCTGCGGGGGACTCAAGCCAGTGAAGGTATCCGCCCGCAGCGTTTACACCACGGTTAAAACCGCTGCCAACGATGAGATCAGGCGTGCCATTGCCAGTCAAATCATAAGGGGCAATAGTAATGTGTCCGCTGCCTTTATCGGTCACAAGGTGTCTTTTCCAGTCAGGTGCTTCGTACCAAGCGATAATGGGTTCACCTGTGGAACCGGCGATGATGTCAAGTTGACCGTCGCCGTTTATATCAGCGACCGCCAATCCGTAAACGCTCCTGACGGTGTCGTCAAGTAGATACCCCTTGAACTTCATAGCTGACCTCCTGGCGTGATTCGTGCTGTTTGTTTAGGGATTACGGAAGAACCTAACTATCCCAGGCACTATTTCAGAATCACTCATTGAGAAACCGGCTTTTATTTGTCAAGCCAACTCATCATACTACGCAGATTTTTGCCGACCTCTTCAATCTGCAATTCCGCTTCTTGTCGGCGGAGAGCACCGAGTACGGGTTGGTTCGCCTCATTCTCCAAGACCCACTCGCGGGCGAAGATACCTTGTTGGACATCTTTCAAGATTTGGCGCATCTTGTCTCGGACACTGTCGTCAATAAGCAGCGGACCCCGCGTAAGGTCACCAAATTCGGCAGTATTGCTAACGTCATTGCGCATTTTGCTCAATCCACCGGTATAGATGAGATCGACAATCAGCTTGAGTTCGTGAAGACATTCAAAGTAAGCCATTTCCGGTTGGTAGCCAGCCTCAACGAGCGTATCGAAAGCGGCTTTGATGAGTGCGGCGGTTCCACCACAGAGAACGGCTTGTTCACCGAAAAGATCGGTCTCGGTTTCCTCACGGAACGTCGTTTCAATGACCCCCGCGCGTGTGCCGCCGATGCCTCTGGCATAAGCGAGAGCAACGTCGCGCGCAAGCCCCGTCGTGTCTTGATGGATAGCGATAAGGCACGGCACACCGCCACCGCCTTCAAAAACCTCGCGGACAAGCGAACCGGGACCCTTCGGGGCAATCATTGCGACATCAATGTCACTCGCCGGAACAATCTGTCCAAAATGGACGCTGAACCCGTGTGAGACGAGCAGCATATTCCCGGCTTGCATATTGGGAGCGATCTGGTCGCGGTAGACAGCAGCGTGGCGTTCATCTGGAATAAGAACTTGAACGATGTCAGCCATTGCTGCGGCTTCTTCAACGGTTTTGACGGTTAACCCTTCGGCTTCGGCACGTGGTTTTGAACGGCTGCCTTCGTATAGCCCAACAACAACGTTTGCGCCGCTGTCTTTGAGATTTAAGGATTGTGCGCGTCCCTGTGCACCGTAACCCACGACAGCGACGGTACGCTCTTTTAATAAATCAAAATTGGCATCACTATCGTAATAAATTGTTGCCATTTTTTTAGTTTTCCTTACGGTTCGTTTAGAAAGGTTTTGGCATATCTGATTGCACGCCTCGCGGATCGTTAAAAAACTATTTTTCAGATCCGCGGAGCATCGCTACCTTGCCAGTACGCGATAATTCAAGGATACCGTATGTATTGAAAATATCAATTGCTGCCCTCAATTTACCCTCATCACCTGTAATTTCGAGGACAAGTGAGGCGGGTTTCATATCGATGACCCTTCCTCGAAAGACTTCCGCAACTTGCAGAACCTCGGTGCGTTTTTGTGGGTCATCGGTGGCAACCTTGATAAGAACAAGCTCTCGTTCAACATGTGTGCCAGTCGAGAGGTCGGTTACCTCAATAACATCAATGAGCCTGTTTAAATGCTGGTAAATCTGATCGATAATTTGGGCATCTCCATGCGTAACAAGGGTTATGTGTGAAATACCCTTGTCATGTGTTTCGGCGACGTTGAGACTGTCAATATTAAAGCCGCGCCCGCTGAAAAGTCCTGCGACGCGTGCAAGTACCCCAAATCGGTTTTCGACCAAAACGGAAAAAATGTGTCGTTCTTCTGAATTCATATTTTTAACTATGTGCTTCTAAGCTGCTGCGGACGTTGTCCTTGCAGTATGCTAATTGTCAAAAAACTTCTCATAACCTAAAGCAGGTTTTTTAACAACTTTAGATCGTCCTGAACAACGTTTATGGTACCGATGTTTAATGATAAAAAAACTGCCGAATGGGCTGACGAAAATTAAGATAACCCACGGATAACATCCCCAAGCCCGGCACCCGCTGGCACCATCGGGAACACGTTCTCCTCTTCGTCAACGATGAAGTCGATCACAACAGGACCGTCGTTAATCCCCTTTGCCTTCTGTAATGCGGGCTCGACATCTTCTGGGTGTTCGACCCGGAGTCCGGTAGCACCGAATGCCTCCGCGAGTAAGGCAAAATCAGGATTATCGTGATAATCGACAGCGGAGTAGCGTTTGCCGTGGAACAGTTCCTGCCACTGACGCACCATTCCAAGATACATATTGTTAATGATAAAGACCTTAAGCGGGAGTTTCATCGTAACCGCTGGAACTAACTCTTGGATTGTCATGATATAAGACCCATCCCCGTTGATATTGACAACGGTTTTGTCCGGACATCCGAGTTGCGCGCCGATGGCGGCTGGGAGGCTAAAGCCCATAGTACCGAGTCCACCCGAATTGAGCCACTGTCGAGGTTCGGTGAACTTGAAGTATTGTGCTGCCCACATCTGGTGTTGTCCAACATCTGCGACAACAATCGCATCGCTGTAATGTTTATAAATTTGTTCAATGACGTATTGCGGCATCACCTTATCGCCCTTTTGCTCGTATTCAAATGGATATTTCTGCTTCCATTCCTGAATTTGAGCACGCCATGGGTCAATATCCGTCGGACCCACCAACTTATTCAATTCAGTTAGAACGCTCTTGGC
>JAJECD010000074.1 GCA_022822215.1 Candidatus Poribacteria bacterium
TCAAACTTCAGCTACAACCTTGAAAGTCGCATAGATGTTAACTGAAACAATTCAAACTCCTGAAAGCCAAGACCTCGACACTGTGTCCCCGATGTATTCTATCAAATTAGACGGATTCGAGGGACCGTTAGATCTACTGCTCCATCTCATAGAAAAAGAAGAGATGGATATTTATGATATACAGATCTCGCAAATCACAGATCGGTATCTGGAATACATTAATTTAATGGAGCAGTTGGACTTGGATGTCGCCTCCGAATTTTTGGTGATGGCGGCAACGCTGCTTCATATCAAATCACAGAGCATCCTTCCGCAGCTCACCCCAGACGCTGAATATACACTTGGGGATCAGGCGGAACTTGTCCGACAACTCTTAGAATACAAGCGGTTTAAAGAGGCATCACAAGCGTTGGATGTCTACGCAGAACGGCGCACGTTGCTCTACAGCAGAAGCCCGAACCTGCACGCCGATTTAGATGGGACGCGTGCGTTTGAAATTAAAGCGACACTCTTTGATTTACTCTCTGCTTTCAAGAATATCACCGACCGCGCTGCAGAGATAGAGACCGAAGAGATGTACGAAACGGTCGAAGAAGAGACAATCACTGTTGAGGATAAAATCGCTTTCATTAACAGACAGTTGACAAACGAAGACCAATTGCTTTTTGAAGATTTGTTTCCGCTATCTTCAAGCAAGCTGGATAGGATTGTCACATTTCTTGCTATTTTAGAACTGATTCGGATCGGGAAAATTGTCACCGTCCAAACCGATCATTTTGAGAGTATCTATATCGTTAAACAGGAGGCGGAGGCAACCGATCGCGAGATTGCGCCGCCGTCCGTAGAAACCGCTCACTCAGAAGAGCAAGGCTATTAGGAACTTAGTTTATGGATTCTGAATACGTTACCCTCGTGGAACCAATAGATGACCCGGCTTCAATGTCGGAGCACGCATTGAAATCGGTTTTGGAAGCGATTTTGTTCGCTGCCAGTGAACCGATTTCGCTGAAACAGTTTCAGGCAGTACTGTCGGGGTTAGACGTACACACCCTCCGAAAAGTGCTTGATACGCTCCGTGATGACTATCAAGAAATGGAACGCAGTTTCCACCTCGCTGAAATCGCGAACGGGTATCAAATTTGTACGCGCCCGCAATACTCAGAATGGATTCAGAAGTTTTATACCCAGCAAGTTCGCGTCACGCTATCCCCGCCCGCATTAGAGACGCTTGCGATTGTTGCTTACAAACAGCCTGTCACTCGCGCCGATGTGGCTGCGATTCGAGGCGTAAACAGTGATAGTGTCCTGAATTCACTTATTGAGAAAGGGCTTGTCTCTATTGCTGGCAGAAAGGCAGGGCGTTCCCTCCTTTTCTCAACGACCGATGAGTTCCTTCAACAATTCGGATTGAAGGATGCCTCTGAACTACCTTCACTTGATGAAATTGATGAACTCCTTAGGGCACCCAACGGGAGCGAATCCCCTCAAGAACCGCCCCCAGCTGTTATGGAGGAGAGCACAGCGTAATGGACTACAATGCATGGTTTCAATGCAGTAAAGGATGTGGTGAAACCTATCCACTCACAGAAATTATCTATCGGTGCAAAAACTGCGACGGCTTGTTAGAGGTGCGGCACGACATGGAGATACTGAAGCAACGGAGTGCTGCAGATTGGAAATCCCTTTTTGAGCAGCGTTACATGCGGACACAATATCCCTATGGTAGCGGTGTTTGGGGAAAAAAGGAGCTTGTCTGCCCAAATGTTGAGGACAATAACATTATCTCCATGTATGAAGGTGGGACGAATCTGTTCTGGGCAGAACGCTTTGGTGAACAACTCGGTTTAAGCGACCTTTGGATTAAGCAGTGCGGGAACAGCCATACCGGCTCTTTTAAAGACCTTGGGATGACGGTTCTCGTCTCAATGGTTAAACAGATTATCGCTGAATCTGGGAACATTCGTGCTGTGATGTGCGCGTCTACCGGCGATACCTCCGCCTCACTCGCAGCGTATGCATCGGCAGCGGGCATCCCCGCGATCATCCTCCTGCCAAAAGAGAAGGTTACACGCGAACAGCTCATTCAACCTATCGCTAACGGGGCGTTGACGCTCTCACTGGAAACAGATTTCGATGGCTGTATGGCGATTGTGCAAAAACTCGCTAATCGCAAGGACTTTTACCTCGCGAATTCGATTAACTCTATCCGAATTGAGGGGCAAAAAACGATTAGTCTCGAAATTGTGCAGCAGTTCAATTGGGAGGTGCCGGATTGGATTATTATTCCGGGAGGTAACCTTGGCAATGTCTCTGCACTCGGACTCGGATTTCTAATGATGCTGGAACTCGGTATTATTGACAAACTTCCACGCATCGCTTGTGCGCAAGCTGAACGCGCAAATCCGCTCTACCGAAGTTACCAAACCGGATTCACGGAATTCCACGCAATCCAGGCACAAACAACGCGAGCAACGGCAATTCAGATTGGGAACCCTGTCTCAATCCATCGTGCGGTCCGAGTCTTGAAACGGTTTGATGGTATCGTTGACCAAGCAACAGAAGCGGAATTGGCGGATGCGGCGGCGAAAGCCGATAGAACGGGATTATTCAATTGTCCGCATACCGGTGTCGCACTGGCTGTCCTGATAAAAATGATTGAACGTAAACAGATACAACGGGACGATAGAGTAATCGTAATCTCTACAGCAAACGGTCTCAAATTTCCGGACTTCAAGGTAGGCTATCACAACGTTGCCCCGGGTGAACCACCCCCGCGCTACTTGAACGTGCCAGTAGAATTGGAAGCAGACTATGAGACGGTCTTGAAGCAAATTGGCGCGCACCTCGATGTATAACACCTCGGTATCCAAACATTTATAGTAAAACTCGAAAATATGTGAACACTTGTACCACAAACTGTTAGTTTGTGTTTGGGGTTGGAGAACCTGCAAACTAACAGTTTTGCGGCGTATTCGCCCCGGTTCATGGAGACACGGTGCAAATAGCACGTCGATAAAAAATTTGCAACGAATCCGTAAAGTATGGTATAATTTAAACGTTCATTCGCGAATTCCCCTAAAACTAAAAGACAATAGGAGTAAAATGCATGTCAGAACAGTATCAGCCTAAGCCTGAGCATAAGTTCACCTTTGGATTATGGACTGTCGGTAACCCGGGACGCGATCCATTTGGCGATGTCGTCAGGCCTCCCTTGAAACCTACATACACTGTCAAAAAATTAAGCGAGTTGGGTGCCTACGGTGTTAACCTGCACGATAATGACCTCGTCCCCTTTGATGCCTCAGCTGTTGAACGTGATAAAATTGTTAGCGAATTTAAACAGGCACTCGCCGACCATGGCATGAAAGTGCCGATGGCTACAACAAACCTCTTTTACCATCCAATCTTCAAAGACGGTGCGTTTACCTCTAACGATCCAAAGGTACGCGCGTTTGCGATCCAGAAGACTCTGAACGCCATTGATCTCGGTGTAGAACTCGGCGCAACGGTTTATGTGTTTTGGGGTGGACGTGAAGGCGCGGAAGTTGATGCCGCTAAAAATGGACCCGACACTGTCAAGTGGAACCGTGAAGCGATGAACTACTTCACGCATTACGTTAAAGACCAAGGTTACGACCTCCATTTCGCTCTGGAAGCAAAGCCAAACGAACCGCGCGGCGATCTTTATTTACCGACGACCGGACACATGCTTCACTTCATCGAAACACTCGATCACCCGGAAATGGTCGGTGTTAACCCGGAATTCGCACATGAAACGATGGCAGGGTTAAGCTTTATCCACGGTGTCGCACAGGCTTATGAAGCCGGAAAACTCTTTCATATCGACCTGAATGATCAGAAGATGAGCCGTTTTGATCAGGACCTGCGGTTCGGTTCCGAAAACATCAAAAGCGCGTTCTTCCTCGTCAAATTCCTCGAAGATGTCAACTGGGATGGGAACCGACACTTTGACGCACACGCTTATCGAACTGAAGATGAACAAGGGGTTTGGGACTTCGCTGCTGGCTGTATGCGAAGTTATCTGATACTCAAAGAGAAAGCCCGTCGATTCAATGAAGACGCTGAGATTCAAGGGATCCTCGCTGAACTCCACGCCGGTGATGCCGAACTTGAAGCACTTATGGCACACTACAACGCTGAGAGCGTCGGCAAATTGCGGAAGATAGACTTTGAACCTGATACCCTTGCACAGAAAGGTCTTGGATACGAGAAATTGGATCAACTCACGTTCGAGATACTAACGGGTGTCAGATAAACGAAGTCGGTTGGCGAGCACAACCCTGAAAAAGTTGGAGCTGCGCTCATGAATACACTGATAATTGCGGTCTTGAGTTTTATCGGCTTCATCGTCGCCTACCATACATACGGCAAATGGTTGGCGAGAAAAATTTTTGGCTTGGACGCGGAAGCAACGGTGCCGAGTCAAGAATTACGAGATGATGTTGACTACGTCCCTACGAAAAAAGAAATTATCTTTGGACATCATTTTACCAGCATTGCGGGTACGGGTCCGATTGTGGGTCCGGCGATTGCTGTTTTTTGGGGATGGTTGCCAGCATTGCTCTGGGTTGTTCTCGGTTCGGTGTTTATTGGTGCTGTCCATGACTTTGGTGCGCTTGTTGTCTCACTGCGAAATCGGGGGCAGAGCGTCGGTGAAGTTGCGGGTAGAATGATTGGGCCGCGCGCCAAATTTCTCTTCCTTTTCGTCCTTTTTATGGGTTTGACCATTGTCCTCGCTGTCTTTGGTCTGGTCATCGCCCTTATTTTTTCCTACTATCCTGAATCTGTCCTTTCTGTTTGGATAGAAATTCCGCTTGCTATCGCCATC
>JAJECD010000301.1 GCA_022822215.1 Candidatus Poribacteria bacterium
CTGCCACAGTCCGAAGCATAACTGCGCTTAAACTATGCCAAGGTCTCATAGGACGTTTTGAGATTCGCAACATGAAAGATATGGTTGTCTATGACTTAGAGACGACTGGTGTCAATCCCAAGAACGCAAATATCGTCCAGATTGGTGCACTACGTTTCAACACAGAGGATGACGAAGTTCCTGAGTACAACCAGTTAGTGAAACCACCTGGTGGATACATTCCAGCGGAGAGTACAGAGATTCATAAAATTTCAGAGGAACATGTCAAAGATAAACCAAGCATTAAAACCGTCCTACCCAAATTCTGTGAGTTCATCGAAAATAGTATTCTCGTTGGGCATAATATCGCCCGATATGATAATCGAATTTTGGAACGTGACTTGAAAGAATACCTTGATCCAGATTTAAATTTAAGCAATCTCTATTATGACACACTGGTGACGGCGAGAAGGCTTTTCCCACGCGAGAGACGAAGTCTGGAAGCACTTGCTGATAAGTTTCACATCCTAACCAAACTTGGAATCGAAAAGGCTAATCTACATAAGGCTCAGAATGATATTCGGGTCAACCTAGAAGTTTTTAAGAAACTCGTTAATATTGATTTTCAAAAGCGCGAGACAAAATCTTTAACAGAATTTCTTCCGTTTGTTGGACTCAGCATTCTTTCTAAATCCTCAACGCTAGAGGGCGAGAGCACCCCTACAGCAGAAACAGGCGAAGGTTTAACCGAGGTTGATGCTTTCTTGAATGCTGCAAAACGTTTTGTTCAAAATCGCGGTTCTCGGAATTCCGAGGTAGATTTACGACAGAAAGTAGATTCGCTGCTTGAACAAACTGAAAAAGCACAAATTGGGCGACTCATAAGGGAATTACACAAAGCCAAAGTCCCAAATTGTTCTGAGGATATCGAGTGGAAGACCGAACGTGCGAATATGATAAAAGAGTCTCGTGGTTTTGAGGGGATTACTAGCGACCACGGATTGTTAAGTTTCCTCAAATACCAAGTGCGCATGATGAACTCGCTCCGTCGCTTTGAGGAAATCAACGATAAAGGTGAGAACACTCATAAACAGACGCAAGAGAACATTTTACATGAACAAGTCACGCTTATGTCATTACATACAGCAAAGGGCACAGAATTTGATGTTGTCATAATCCTCGGGTTGGAGGATGGAATCTTTCCGGCAATATGGCACTGGAGGTCCGAAGCGATTCAGGAAGAGAGGCTTAGGGAAGAACGTCGTTTATTTTACGTTGCTATGACCCGTGCCAAAAAACGACTTTATCTTTCTACGAGCATGCATCGTTTTTACGAAAAACAAGGCGATCCATTTTTATTTAATCGCGAGATCTCTTACAGTTCCGAAGAGGCGGAGCGAGCAGCATCCATGTTTACCCGTGAAATTCCATCGGATTATATTCAAAAATGGTCACCCCGTCGCAGGAATAATTAATTCAAGGTATTTTGACTCAGTTGAAAAAAATGCCGCCCCTATGGTGCTTAGATCTTAGGGATTTCGACGTTCTACAGAGATATAGTCCTTACCGGACGGACTAAAAGGGATCGTGCCTCGTCCATGTTCGTCCGAGAGATTCCGTCTAATTATGTGATTAAATGGAGTCCACAGCGCAGGAGATAGAGAATTAGAATGCGAATCGATTGTCAGAGCCACATATTCCCAAAAGCCTATATCGAAATCCTGGCGCAGAACGCACACCCTCCGCAAGTTATTCGCCGTGGCAGCGAGGCTGTCGTTACATACGGCGATGTCCAGACATTTCGCCTGCAGGACGAAGCCTACGATCCGAAACGCAAACTCGAAGATATGGACGCAGCAGGTGTCGATATGGCACTGCTCAGCACCAATATACCGCCACCCTGCATGCTCGCACCTGAATTAGGAAACAGAGGCGCGCAAGCCATCAACAATGCCATCGCCGAACTTGTAAGTGCACATCCACACCGATTCGCAGGATTGGCATGCCTGCCGTGGCAAAATCCAGATGAAGCCATAACCGAGATGGATCGGGTCAAACAACTCGGGTTCCGTGGGATCATGCTCTATTCTCATATCGGTGGAAAACCGGTTGATGCACCAGAATTTGAACCGGTTTATACACATGCCGAAGCACTACAGATGCCTATTGTGATGCACCCGACTGTGCCGACGTGGGGAGAAGCCATCAAAGACCACTGGATGATCGGTATGATGGGGTTACAAGTGGACAATAGTTTCGCGCTATTGCGACTAATTCTGAGCGGGATTCTCGAACGCCACCCGGATCTACGAATCGTAATGCCCCACGTTGGTGGTATTCTACCCTATATGAGCGGCAGGATTGACCACCAGACAGAGGTACTCGGCAGAGCGAGAGAGAATATTACACAACCACCGAGCGCGTATCTGAAACGTATCTATCTGGATACCGTGTCCCCATCGGTAGAATCATTACAGTACGCATATCAGTATTCTGGCGCGGATCGACTGCTGTTCGGAACAGATCACCCGTGGGTCGATATGCCGCGATTTGTCGGTTTAATTGAGGAGATGCCCATCTCTGAAGCAGCTAAAGCACGAATTTTTAGTGAAAATGCTACAAAATTGTTCGATTTAAGATAAAATCCGAGAAACCGAAAAGCGAGATTCCTGAGAACCTCGCCAGCGAAAAAGAGGATTTACTGTATGTCACACGAATTGACTGATGCCGAAAAGTTTTTCTTTGAAAATAACGGCTACCTCGTTCTGGAAAATTTTCTTACCGTTTCACACGTTGCAACGCTCAGAAGTGCCCTCGCTGAAGTCATTGAAAAGCGGCGAGAACGTGAGGCGAAAGGGGGAACCGAAACCGGTATGACCCACATCCACGGCGAGAAAAGCACCCGTATCTTCTATATCCTCGGTGATCATCCAGCATTCCTGGAACTCTTGGATTGGCAACCCATCCTGCCGTATGTCACAGGGCTGCTCAACAAGATGCCCCACCACCACGCATCGGATGCCATCATTGAACACGCTTCGGATTTAAAGGAACGTCCGATGGGATGGCACATCGACGGACACGACGAAGGGTATCGAAACCTGCGTCCAATACCGTTTCTACAACTCAAAATCGGCTACTATCTGACAGACATGACAGCGGGTGGACAGGGGAATTTGTGGCTCATACCGGGGAGCCACACAGCGATGTATGACCCAAACCATGAAGACTTAAGGTATCCTTATGAATATCCAGGGGCACTTGAAGTTTGCGCACCACCGGGGAGCGCTATTCTATTCCATAATGCCGTCTGGCATTCTGCTGGTATCTTTACCAAATCAGATGGATGCCGGGAAATGCTCTATTATGCCTACGAGCATCCGTGGATGATCGCTTCGCAAGAACATTGGGGTTATCCTCAAGATTTCTATAACGAGCAACTTTCACCCGAACAACGGAAGTTTTTTCACGGGTTTGTCTTTGATCCGCCAGAACAACGGTGGGGATAGGCACAACGCAAGGAGGACACAATTATGCGTTTAACCGAATCTCAAATTTCGTTCTTTCACGACAACGGTTACCTACTGCTTGAAGATGCGCTCGATGAAACCGATCTGGGTCCCGTTATCGACGAATACAGCCGAATCATCGCAGAACGCGCCGAGAAATTGCACACCGAAGGAAAGGTTCGCGACACATACACTGATAAATCCTTCACGGAGCGGCTGCTTCACCTTGCGAATGAGGCACAAGAGGTAACAGCAAATCTTGATATTATGCAGGCGCGTGGTGAGGCGACGTTTAACTTTTTGAAGAATCCGAAAATCCTTGACATCGCAGAATCTCTTGTCGGTTCCGAGATTATCTGCAACCCCATTCAACATATCCGTGCTGTCTTGCCAATAAAGAGTTCACAGCGGGGACCCACACCTTGGCATCAGGACGCCGGTGTGTGCTGGCCCGATACGGACCCCTACTTTATGCTAACGGTATGGATTCCGATTGTAGATGCGACGTTGGAAAACGGATGCCTACAAGTGCTGCCCGGTAGTCATAAGAGGGGACTTTTCAAGCACGACTGGACATCAGGTGGGTTAGCAGTTCTACCGGAAAATCAACCCTCTAACCTTACACCCAAACCGTTGCCCATCCGGGCAGGTGGCGTTATCTTGTTCCATAACTACACGCTTCATAGCGCGAAACCGAACGAGTCAGACAGCATCCGATGGAGTTTTGACCTACGTTATCACGATGTCTATCAACCGACAGGTCGTCCGTTCTATCCTGCCTTTCTCATGCGGAGTCGTCTGCGTCCTGAAGCCGATAATACAGAATATAAGACGTGGTGTGAACGGTGGGCATTTGCGTTAGAAAATTCAAAAGGTGCGCAAGCGTATCGGTGGCCACGGTAGAAAGTGGCAGGCACACGCCGTTGTGCCGAAGCAAGTATATAGGAGGAAAATGTGCTTGAGATCTCAGATCTGCCAACGGTCAATGCAACACTAAACACAATCAGCGGCATCCTGCTGATAATCGGGTATGTACAAATCCGCCAACGGAAGATTACAGCACATAAAAACTGCATGCTCGCCGCTTTTGGTGTGTCCGTGCTTTTTCTTATCTGTTATGTCATCTATCACTATCACGCCGGATCGAAACCGTTCGCGAAACAGGGATGGATGCGTCCTGTCTACTTTACCATCCTCATCTCACATATTATCTTGGCGTTTGTGATAGTGCCACTGGCGTTGCGGACGCTCTACTTGGCGTGGCGTGAACGGTTTGAAGCACACCGCCGTATCGCGAAGATTACCTTTCCGATCTGGCTGTATGTCTCGGTAACAGGCGTGCTTATCTATTTGATGCTGTATCAAATGTAGAGCAGATACATGAAGAAAAAATAATTCAGTAATATCCCAACATCCGGATGCTCGAACTTGTTCGCGAGTGTTTCGTTAATCCGCGCCCCAACAAGTAGGGGCATCCGAAAAAATTATTCGATTTAAATTTCTTAAACTTCATTATTCTGCCTATCTTATTTTTCCCACTATGCCTCAAACGGACGGAAACCGCGCAACATCAAGCCTCTATCACTATTAGATTTCTTCGCTTCTTCAGCTGCAGCTGCTCGCTTCTCGGCTTCTGCACGGTTTGTTGTCGTTGTCCCACCGATGACTACAAAGTCGTCTGTTCGACGGTAACGGTTAATGAAAACCGGACGCGGTTTGTCGGACATATTCTGTTTGGAACCGTGGATAGTTTTGACGTTAAAAAAGATTGAATCCCCAGCTTTGCCTTCGACTGGGAGTGCGCTCTCCCAGGGCCACTCATCCTCCTCCAGACCGAGGTGTGAGAACGTATCAATATGCTTGAGCTGCCCGAGTCGATGCGAACCCGGCACGACGTGTAACGCACCATTCACCAAATCCGTATCCACAACGTAGTTCAGAATACCAACCGGTCCTTGATAGCGGTGTTCAAAATACGCGGAATCCTGATGTAGATGCTTCGGATGTCCACCGACGGGTTCTTTATAAAGGCACTGTCCGTTCCCAAATATCTCCACATTCGGTCCCAAGATTGCCTCAACAATATCGGCTGCAGTTTCATCGAAAGCGGATTGGAAAAACGCCGCACTCGTCTGATAATTCACCGCCAACACCATAATCTGTTTATCGCGTTTGTAGCCTTCTGGTGCCGGAAGGAACAGCGTGCCGTTCGGGGTACGCCACCCTTCAACAATCTGTTCTGCCTCGCCAAGACGTGATAGGGATTCTGCTGCGGCAGCCTCAATGTCTTGATGAATTGCTTTAATGTAGGGTTTCATTAACCCACGGACGACAAGGCATCCATGTTCTTCAAAGATGTCTGCGGCTTTTTGGACATCTAATGCGTCCACGGACATTTCAATATCTTTAATTGTTATTTTAGGCACCTGATTCACGAAATATTCTCCTTTAATTTAGACCGCATCCAGTTTGTCTATAATCACGAAACATTCACTATCGCTGAGAAAGTATATCTAAACCATCGCTGGATTAACAGCCATAATTCCTTCGGATGCATAACGGACAAAGTCTTTGGCATTGAAGGTTAAGATGTGTGTTACGTCATGAATAATCATCGCAGCAACTAATCGGGCATCATGAACCTGAACACCTGACACATTATACTTCACAATTAACTGCCTCCATTCTGGATAAACATCGGGTGAATCCTGCAGCAACGGGAAAAGTCGCTCCAAGTCCTGCAAGAGGACATTTGTTTCTGATGGGGTGCGTCCAAAACCATTCCGATTAGCAGGTCGAGTTGACACATTCCAGAATTCCGAGAAATTTTGCGATGTAGTCTGTAGTTCGTGACCATCCGCCCACAGTTTATGCACAGCCGCTTGAACTATTGGGTAACGTGCATCAACACGATGTGCTACTCCTAATAAAACGTTGGTGTCTGTCAGATAAACCATGACTACGGATGATCTTCGTATATTCCCTCTCTGCTTATGGCATAATCCGATAGTGGTTGGAAGTCCGGCCCGACAAATTCCATAAATTTGGTTGTGAACTCGTCCAGTAGAGCCATACGTTCCTCAATAGATAAGGGCGAATTATTATCTCCGAAGGTCTCATCCGTACCGTCGGGAACTTCTAAAGACAATTGTTTATCAGGATAGATATGAACTGTAACTGTCATCTATTTCACTTCTCCTTCATGATGAATTGTATCCACTGTTGTCTTTTTGTTCTGTTCTTTGCCCCGAGTCTCCTGCTCTTGCTTGGTGACAATGAGGTCTACCTCTCGTAAAATTTCTTGTTGAATTTCGCTGGAAAACTGCTCTATCCGGATCTCTAACGAACTAGCAAATTGCCCTCGACGATGTTCAGCCAGTGGTTCCGTAAGAATTATGGGTTTACGAGAGCCAGTGATAATATTGCGTAAGTCTTTTTGGATATCCTTTGTAACTTTAGCTATTTCATAAAGAGGCGGACTACCAATCTGCGAGAACCCTACACCTTCAGCAAAATCAAGGGGAAAAGAGCGTTCATACTTTCGGTTCGCTGAATCTTTATACGTAACAGCGATATTAAGTCGCGTTTGCTTTAGTTCATCAAACTTGCCAATTACACTTACCAAAAACTGCTCAATCCTCCGCCCAGACTCAAAATAGCCAATTCCACTTTTAAGAAAACCAATATTCTCAAATGGTATATCAAGATTAGGAATAGAAGATGGATTCGTTGTGAATTTCACATCATGAGCTGTTCCGGTCCCCACATTCTCTATGCACAGCATCACAAGATTAACAGATATTTCGTGTGGGCGGAGGGAGATTGCAATTTCAGGTGTATCGTTGGCTTTTAATAGTCGCCATGTCAAATAGGTATAGCAAATTGTAATACTTACAAGTACAACAGTGGCAATCCCTATTATAGCCCCATCATTTGTATTCAACCAATTTATGATTTCCATAGGCTTTCCCTTGCATACATTTTTTTACATCTATAATCTGTTGTGCAGTAACTTGGTTCCCTTAACAGAATAATAGCACATTTAACAGGAATAATCAAAAAGAATCGAAACAGTCATTTGTTTGTTCACAAAACAGAGATAACAGCATGTAATTTAACCCAAGTCTCTATAGACATATCAGACCGCTGGCGTAAAGAGATTCATTGATCCCTTATGTCAACGCTGGCAACCGTTCAACAATCGCTCCCGTCTCCCAACTCACCTTAATCACCTTCCCAATCAACCTGACAATGTACTGCGGGTCATCTGTCCGATTTGGGTCGTTGACAATACTGCTCCGCTTGTCCGTCTTCACGCGATACTGGTCTATCACCCACTCCAATGCGGAACGGGTACCGAGTCGGTAGTCAAAGGCTTGCGGCGGGATGCCGTCAATGGTAAGAAAATTGTTGTAGACGATTTGGGTTTGGTCTCTGGAGAGTTTCATCTTCTCGACGCGCCAGTCAAGCGGGACCTCGGGATTCTGAATAAACTTGAGTTTATCGTATTCGGGTTGGGATTCGTAGTTAACGTGGAGGTCTGTGAGTCGCTCGCCTGCCTTCGCGAATCCCCAGAAGTCTTTGGCGAAGGGGATGTGCGGCAGGTCGCGCTGGAGGTTCGCCTGATACTTCTGGAGTAGTATTGGAGGAGATTTTGAAATGCCGTTCGGACTGCACCTTCGTGTTCTGCCCCGATTTGATTGTATTCCTTGAGTTCGGCGTAGTATGTTTTGATAGGCTTATGTGTAGATTTGATGTTGAGGTCTGGCATCTGTCAATAAATATCTATTCTTTATCACCCCATGATGGCTTCCTACCTGTCAATTCTTCAAGATAACGCGCTGTTCGGTTCACCTCTGCCTTGAGTTTTCGACTCGACTTCTGTTTTGCCTTATCTTCAGCTGCATATCTCACACGGTAAACCCCTTTTTGGGTTTGGAACAGGGAAAATTCACCGGGGACATTCCTGTTGATATACCGCAGCATATCATACAAGAGCCAATAAACATCCGTGGATGAATAACGAAGTTCGTTGTGCTTATGAGACTTCTCACTAAC
>JAJECD010000082.1 GCA_022822215.1 Candidatus Poribacteria bacterium
CTTATCACAAAGGCCACCGATACGGTCCCTTCGCACGCGTTCGCTACGCGCTTGATGGTGTTGAACAAGTGGAGGGATTCCCTATGGACGTTAGCAAGGGAATCTTTCTCTCAATTTATGATGATGAGTTACTGGAAAAACTCCGCCCTATTGCACCAATGATTGTGAAGATTCTCCAGGAGCATGCCGCCAAGGAACCTATTGAAAATCTCAGAGAGGTGCACCAACAAGGCATTCGCGACGGCGTAAAAGAGAGTACCATTGAAGGTATCCTTGAAGCTCTTGAACTTCGATTCCAACCGAAGTCTACGCAAGACCTAAAGGCTACCTTGGAGAGTATTGACGATCTGCAGCAGCTCAAGCAGCTCCGCCGCGTAGCAATACAAGCACAAACTATTGAAGAATTCACAACAACTCTGCCAAATCAAAAGTTGTGAACGCTATGCCGAACCTCAACATCAGCCCCATCCGCAAAGCCATCGAACAATACTACATTCCGAACCTCGATATTCCGCTCAATTGGCGCGTCGAGAAGATGAAACGCTCCAGAGACAAAACACAGATTGCCTACAACAATTTCCTCACCATCGACGGCATCCCGCCGCAAGTCTTTGATTACCGCACCGACGACCCACAGTACATCGTCAAGCTAATCGGAAAAGTCATCACCGTCAGCTTAGAGACAGTGGATATTGTAGATAACTTACCTGCATTGTAATAACAGCATAAATTTGTGAAAAGAATTATTTGCCTTTTTCTTGACATTTTTTTTACAATGATGTTATTATTCAGATAAGTCAGCTCTTCAGTACCCCACCAAGAACACTAAAGTGCCTTAGTAACATGGGGAGGGTTCCTATGAAACTGCGACACATATTTATCGGTTGCTCTCTCATCTTCGGATTGCTCTGTCCAGTTTTTGCGAAACCCCTCAGCAGCGAAAAGATTGTGTTTTCGTCAAATCGCGACGGCAATTGGGAAATCTACATAATGAATCCCAATGGAACGCGACAGGAAAGGTTAACTTACGACCGCGCCGTTGATTGCAACCCGGTCATCTCACCGAAAGGCGACCAGATTCTCTTCAACTCCAACCGCGGCGGGACACGTGACCTCTATCTAATGGATGTTGATGGAAGGAATGTGCGCCCGCTGTTTGGGTTCACGAATGCCTACAGAACACATCCCGAATGGTCGTCTGATGGCAAGAGAATTGCCTATGCACAGCGTGCTTTAGGGGGTATAAATATCCACACAGCCAACCCAGACGGAACGTCTGTGGAACTGATTGTGCATCTAAAGAATGCCCACAGTGGATACCCAAAGTGGTCATCGGACGGCACAGAAATCGCTTTTGTGGTCGCAGACGAAATTCACTGGGCAAGCCGTCAAATCCGGTTTATCAACTTAGAAACGCATGCGCAGGAGACGCTCTTCCCTGATGACTTCCCACGCATGTCTGAACCCGCATGGTCACCGCTTGAAAACAGAATCGCCTTTGTTTGGTTTAAACCCGCAGTAAAGCGACAGTCTCTATTCATCGCGAATCGCGATGGAACTTATCTCAAACGGATTGAGTCATTCATTGCGAACACACCAGCGTGGGCACCGTTTGGCAATGAGATTATTTACACAGAAGGCGTTATCGGAAGCAACTCACAAATTTTCAAAGTCAATTTAATAAGTCAAAAGGCGACACGACTGACAGACAACGGGAGTAATGATACCGGGAATTGGTTCGCACCAAAGCAGCTGCCCGTCTCCCCCTCGATGTCATTATTAACAACACTATGGGGTAAAGTAAAGAACCCTGACCGCTGAAAGCGAAGCGACCTGACCGCTGACTGCTCTTATAGCAAGGCTGCTGCTAACTCCGTAAAATCGTTCACCGTTACATCCGGTTGATACGGTGTATCTTCATACGGCAGTTTATAGCGGTTAACAAACGCTCCCCTAAAACCACACGCCCGCGCCCCCATAATGTCAAACGAATTCGCCGATACCATGATACACGCATTGACTTCAAGCCCTAACTTCCCGGCTGCACCACGGTAAACTGCTGGATGCGGCTTAAACGCACCCACCGATGTAACCGAGATTACGGCATCGAAGTCCCACGCAACGCGTTCCGTAACAAGATAATCTAAAAACGAGGGATCGCCGTTGGATAACACCACCAACTGGTACCGAGATTTCAGTTTCGCGAGGGCAGACAAAACTTCAGGGAAAGGCGAGAGAGACTGCCAACCCCGCATAAACTCTTCCACTGTTTCCGGAGCCGCATCAATGCCGTTTGCCCTTAGAACATAGTGGACGGCGCGCCGAACCGTCTCCAGATAACCGCTATGCCCGAGCATCGTAATCGTATCCTGATACTGCTCAATCCGTTGGCGATACCGCCACTGTGCCCAAAAATCATCGGCTGATACATTCGCATCACGGGCATTTAGGGATTCGTCAATGAAGGGTGTTAGGCTACCGCCTAAATCCAGAATCGTACCAAATAGGTCAAAGGTAAGTGCTTTCGTCTCTATAAAATTTGGCATAATAGTTGTTCAAATAATAGCCGTCGGCTGTCAGCTGTTAGTAAGAATCGCGAGCACAGCTCGCTCCTACAAGAATTTATGCTTGGCGAGGTTAGGAAACCTCGCCAGCAGCGATCTATCAGCCCAATTCAACCGTCCGTCCAGTTGCCATCGCTTCAAACGCAGCATCAATAACCCGCATCTGATTCACGCAGCTTTCCGGTGAGACCCGGTGCGGTTTTCCGGTTGTTAAAACTTCGCACATGTGCTCTAACTGCAACGCAAATTGGAAACACGGTTCAAAATCAATAACTTCTGCGCCCTCTCGTGTGGTAAGCTCAATGTTGACTGCTGAGTTCTCGTTGTTCCAAACCCGATCGAGTCGACACATACCACCAGTGCCGGACATCTCAGCATACTGTCCACCGGCGCAATTAAAACCGGTAGAAATCTGTGCTACACGTTCACCAGGAAATACCAACAATAGATAGGAACCATCGTCCACTTCTAACCCGGCTTGAGACATCCCGGACACCCGAATCGGTTCAGCACCAAACATAAATCGCGCGTGGTGGATATTGTAACACGCCAGATCGTAGATACTACCGCCACCTTTCGCCTTGTTAAACCGCCAGTTCATCTCAGGACGGCGCGTTTCAGGACCGCCACCGCCGCCGCCTGTACAGAAGGTGCTGCGGATCGTCTTAAAATCCCCGATTGCCCCCGAATCAATAAGTTCTTTCGCCTTCAGGTGCATCGGATGATGTCGAAATTTAAACGCTTCCGCCACCAGCACACCGTTCTCTTGCGCCGCACCGACAAACGCTTCCGCCTCCGCAGCAGTCGAAGTAAACGGCTTTTCACACAAAATCGCTTTCACCTGCTGGGATTCAGAAATCTGGATACCGACCTCAGCGTGAAAGGCACCCCACGTACAGATAATAGCGATGTCCAAGTTCTCGGTGTCTAACATCTCTTCTAAAGAGAGATGCCGGTTTTCAGAGGCTACGTCATACCGTTCACCGAAAGTGGCTAAGGCATCTTCCGACACATCACAGATCGCTGCTAATTCAGCACTCGGTGCTTGTTGACACGCGTTGGCGTGTGCATTGGCGATTCCACCCGCTCCGACAAGTCCAACACGATAAGAAGTATTTGTTGACATAATAATTCCTTTTTTATCAAGACTGTACGTAAAATTAGTTATCGGTATTCGGGCAAGAACGACTTGTGGCATTCAAGTGCTAGGCAACTGCCGCAAGCATTTAACCGACAACCATTAAGTTGGTGTTAAGGGGTAACCGTTTTCGACAATTGCCTCTTGCAGAAACGCAAATTCGTATTGCGGTAACGAGGTTCCGGGATCCAATTCCGCAACGTCTTTTTTCCAACGTGCCACTGCGTCCTCCCGAACCACAATTCTGCCTAACGGAATACCTAAGAACACTTCAAGTTTTTTCAAAATCGCCTCTTGGTTGAGTACAAAATCCTCAAAACGGATCTGGATAACATTCTTAGGCATTGGTGTTGCCTGCATGAGCTTATACTGATAGATCCACGAAATCGCCCGTCGTTCATAGATATCGTCGGTTTCCGGGTATACGACCCCGAAGTCCCGAAGGTCATCGGTTTTGTGGCTCCCCCGAATACAGTCTCGCGGATCCCGAATCCAATGGATATATTTTATGTCAGGAAACATCCGAATTATCCACGGATAGACAAGCGTGGTCTCCGGGATTTTCCAGCCCTTGTGGGGAGCCGGATCTCGTAGGACATCCTCAAGGTATGTTTTGATGAGCCGCTCAAATTCTGGGTCAATCGGCATTGTAAAAAGAGGTTCAAAGTCCCACGATAACCCGCCTTGCCAGTTGACGTATTGCGCCATCACTCGACACGCATCATACATTGCGAACGGTGGAATCTTATCACCGGACGGATTCAGCTGGCTTCCCATGAAAACCCCACTGGCATACAATGTATGAGAAATGGCGCGCGTCCCAGAATGACCGCGCCCGATAACTGTAATCAAATTTTCCATAGTGGAAGGTGGCAGATAGAAATTGCTTGTTTATTTTCACGAATTGAAGGATAATGATTTATATGCATATTTCATTTTCAAACTGCTTATCAAAAAACATTGTAGCAAATATCTAAAACAAAGCAAATCATTTTTTATTTTTTAAAAGGAACTCATATTATGATGCACAAATATCTGGTTCTCACGAGTCTTATCGTGTTGTTAGCGACCCAGATTGGGTGTGACAAGGTTCAACAGATTGTCACACCCAAAGTAGAACAGAACACCCTTAAAATCGGTTTTATTGTTACAGGCGACCGTGCATCTTATCTCAACGGTGCCCAACTTGCTGTTGATGAAATCAACACGCTTGGAGGTATTCTCGGTACACCCATCGAATTGGTCAGTTTCATTAACACAGAAGCATTACTGCCGCTTTCCATCCAAATGACTGAAGACCTAATTCTTAAAGACAAGGTAATCGCTATTGTTGGACCTAACCGCTCCACACACGCTGTTGCCGTAGGTCCAATCGCACAACAGCATGGTGTACCAATGGTTACGACCGCCGCAACCAACCCTGATGTCACAGGCGCGGGTGATTTCGTCTTCATGGCATCCGTCACAGACACTTTTCAGGGTAAAGTTATGGCACAGTTTGCAATTGAAGAACTCCGCATCACCACCGTAGCCATTTTGACCCTCAGTGGAGACGTTTACACGGAAGGAATTTCTGAATTCTTTGCGTTCAATTTCAGCAACTTTGGTGGTGAAATCATTGCCAATGAATTCTATGACAGTAGGACAACAGACTTTACACCGCAGTTGACGCGTATTGCGGATGCAAAACCAGACGCGTTTTTCATCGCCAGTTTTTCCGACGAGATTGCCGCTATCACACACCACGCAAGATCAATCCGCATGCAAAACGTCGTTGGCAACCCGACGATCTTCCTTGGTGCCGATACATGGGACAATGAGGAACTATTAAGCAACGAGGATGCTGAGGTAGAGGGGAGTTTCTTCACGACCCACTATTCACCGGATACAGACGAACCGACGGCGCGAGCATTTATTGACACTTATCAATCCATTTACGGTGAGGTACCAACAGGCGGTATTGCTGTCAATTACGATGCGGTCAAATTGCTATTTGAAGCAATCGAACGGGCGGGGGATCTTGCACCAGAAGCGATTCGAGATCAATTGATCGCCACTGAAGATTACAGAGGCGCAACCCGCATCAAACGTTATAATGAAAATCGCCATCCAACGAAAAGTGTCGTCATACTTACCATCAAGAACGGCGAAAAGCAATTCCATAAACAGATTGACCCTTAGATGGTTTTCGGCTTTTGGTGCCGCGTTTGTAACGGACAAAACGTTTTCATATATCAGATACACTACCAATTGTCAACCGTCGACGACTGACAGCCATAAAATAGGAGACAACCATGAATAGACCACCAGAAGCTTTCGTTCGCGTAGATGAAGAACGCCTTCTCAATTTCTCCATTGCCTGCTTTGAGACAGCAGGTCTCACACACGAACACGCCGCCCTCATCAGCCGCTTACTCGTTAATTCCGATTTGCGAGGCGTGCGCAGCCACGGCACGCGAACCGTCAACGGCTATTGTGCAGGCTTTGAAAACGGGAGCCTCAACCCGCGCCCGAACATTCGCATCATCCATGAAACACCCACGGCTGTCGTGCTTGACGGAAACGGGACACTCGGTTACCTTCCGATGGTGCGTGCCACCGAACACGCCATCGCCAAAGCGAAAGAAGTCGGCATTGGGATGGGACTCGTCCGTTATATTGGGCATTACGGGTCCGCGGGACACTATGCGCGTATGTGTAACGAAGCCGGGTGCATCGGTTTTTCGGTACAGGGATCCCGGAACCACGGTAACGCCGGAAACCAAGACCCCAAACCGCAGCTCGGTTATTTCGGTAACCCGCCGATCTGTTTCGCCGTTCCATCCGATGATGAGCCCCCAGTCGTGCTTGATGCCGCAACCTGTATTATGGCAGACTACCAACGCGGTTCCGAATTCGATGCCCTACTTTCAATGATCCCCGCTGCCTTTTTCAAAAGTATCGGTTATACCGCTGTAGCACACCTACTCGGTGGTGCACTCACCGGCTTCACCGAACCAGCACCAGAAGACACTGCAAAATGGAGCATTCCGCAGGGCGGTATGATCCTCGCAATAGATATTGAAACTGTTGTGCCATTGGCTGTTTTCCAGGCAGAAGTTGACCGTATGGTCAATGATGTCCGTGAAACCTACGAACCGATGCCAGGGACAGATAGAGCACTGCTACCGGGTGCAATCGAAACGGAACGCACAGAACAGCATCGTAATGAAGGTATCCGTTACGGAGAAATGGAACAGGAATCCGCACGCGCCGCCAGCGAACGGTTAGGTGTGCCACTGCCGTGGGATGAATAACTTATCCATTGCCATAGAAGAAAGGAAATCAAGAAAACAGATAAGATTTTTCTTGCCTTTTATTACGAAATGCTACATACTTTTTATACGACTTTATAAATGTAGCAAGGATACCCGGTCCGCGCTTTTGCTATATTGCTGAATGTAAATACCGTCTGTTAGGACGGGATCCTGATCTATTGTTTTTTATGTTCGCATCATTTTTTTATTTTTGGAGGAAATATCTGTTATGCATTCTCAATTTAGAATCACTTTTTTGTTTTACACATTTACCTTGTTTCTATGCGTCAGTTCCTTTTTCCTAATGAACACCGAGGCACAAACCGATGATGAGCCAACGCCTCCATCCTCTGGATTCACCTACACTTATGAGAGTATTGATGTTCCGAACGTGGACTTTTTAGCGTTGACGGCAAGTAGCGACTTTGAGGATTACGCTGGAAACACGCGGAGTGCTGATGGTCAAAAAATGGTCGGCTTTACCCTTATTGATGGCGTTTTTACGACGTATGATTTCCCCGGCTCGCAGAACACCTATTTCTATGCGTTCGGGAACAATGGGGTAGCCGCTGGACACTACGAAGATAGCAATGGGCTTCATCACGGTGTCATCTTAGAAAATGGCGAGTTGCGGCAATACGATTTTCCGGGTGCCGTCGAAACAGAGATTTACGGTTTTAGTGATGCGACGGGTGTCCTGACAGGTAATTTTATAGGTGTTGATGGCGTGCGCCGTGGCTTCTCAGGGGACATAATCATTGAGGTGCCCGAGTCAACAGCAACTTATGCTGATTTTGTGAATGCGTCAGGCTCTGTCACAGGAAGTTACATAGATGTTGATGGTCTATATCATCCTTATGTGCGTACCTCAAATGGCACATTTGTTTTTCATACCTATTTGGAGCCATCCAATCTGGAATACTCCTTTGTGCACGGGATCACTGATACAAGGATTATCGTTACTCGTGCCAAAGCGGTGGGGGACCGCCCGCGCTCCTATGTCGGCACATCCCAGCACGGATTATCTGAACTGGAGTTTCCGGGTAGTGTTAGCACGGAGGGTTGGAATATCAATCAGGACGGTTCTGTCGTCGGGTACTACGACTCTGCAGATGGACGTAGACACGGGTTTCTCGCTAAACCCACTGCGGAAACTGCTGCAAGGTTTGAAGATATAGCTTATCTCCCAGCCCCTGAATTCAACTATGTTTATGAGAGTATTGATGTTCCAGGCGTAGACTTTTTAGCGTTGGGTGCGAGTAGCGACTTTGAGGATTACGCCGGAAACACAAAAAGTGCTGATGGTCAAAAAACCGTCGGCTTTACACTCATTGATGGCGTTTTTACGACCTACGATTTTCCGGGATCACAGAACACTTATTTCTATGCACTCGGTAATAATGGAGTCGCTGCCGGACACTACGAGGATAGCGAGGGGCTTTACCATGGGGTCATCTTAGAAAATGGCGAGTTGCGGCAATACGATTTTCCAGGTGCTGTCGAAACAGAGATCTACGGTTTTAGTGATGCGACGGGCGCACTGACGGGTAATTTTATAGGTGCTGATGGCGTTCGCCGTGGCTTCTCGGGCGACGAAATCGTTGAGGTGCCCGAGGCAACAGCAACTTATGCCGATTTTGTGAATGCGGCAGGCTCTATCATCGGCAGCTTCGTTGATGCTGACGGTCTATATCATGCATTCGCGCGTACCCCGACTGGCAGGTTTATAATTCTGGACTATCTGGACCCGTCCAATCTGGAATACTTTTTCTTGCACGGGATTAACGATGCAGAAGGAAGCGGTGTGTTTGTGATTGCCCGAGCCAAAGCGGTGGGGGACCGCCCGCGCTCCTATGTCGGTTCATACCTATATGGACTACATGAGTTGGAGTTTCCGGGCAGCGTTAGCACGGAAGGCTGGAATATCAATCAGGACGGCTCTGTCGTCGGACACTATGACACACCCGATGGGCGCAGACACGGCTTTATCGCTAAACTCGGCTCACGAGTGGAAGCGGAAAGTTATAGCAATACCTATACGACCACGCTGTCTAAAGGTCTAAACATGATTTCTGTGCCGTTGGCACCATCAACACCGATGACCGCAAAATCACTTGTCGCTCTGACGGGGGCAACAACCGTCATCACGCTTGATGCGGCAAACCAGCATTTCATCGCCTGGACACCAGGCGCGCCCGACGACGGTTTTCCAATCGAAGGTGGACAAGGCTATATCGTCAATGTTCCAGAAGCCCGCAACTTTGCCTTCGTTGGCGCACCCTGGACAGATCCAATTGAAGAGGCTACGCCAGCATCACCCGCCATTACCCCTTTGATAAGGGGGGACAGGGGGGTTTCCCAAGAAGCATGGGCGTTTGTCGTCAGTGGACACTTGGAAGGCAAACCGGCGTTTGACGGCTACACAGTAAGCGTCCGGAACCTGAGAACAAACGGCACGGTAACCGCTTCAGTGCAAGGGGATTACTTCGCTGCGGCAACTGCCGACTTAACGCGGCGGAGCGTCGTCCAAGTTGGAGATGTGGTTGAACTACGCGTCATCGGTCCCGATGGCAATGTTGAATCACAAACCCTCAGTTTTAGAGTGACCCCTGAGCATCTGGCAAACGCCGTGTTGTCCCTCAGGCTTGATGACATCGGTAGACCGACACAGAATCTGTTGATGCAGAACTACCCGAATCCGTTCAATCCGGAGACATGGATTCCGTATCAACTCTCCGAAGATACGCCCGTCTCCATATCCATTTATGATACAACCGGTAGGCTGGTTCGCACCCTTTCGCTCGGTTTCCAATCCGCAGGTTTTTACAACAGTCGAAGTCGTGCTGCATATTGGGATGGACGTAACGCTGTCGGGGAACGTGTTGCGAGTGGTATCTACTTTTATCAGTTGACAACACCCGCTTTCCAGCAAACACGGCGGATGCTCATTTTGAAATAATGGCTTGTAGGGGCGGGGTTACCCTGCCCCTACTCCGTAAAAACCCTTTCACTGCCAGTTTTCGCACACATCCAAAAACGAAGGATAACTATGGATCATTACAGAAAAGCGGAACTTCTCTTATTCATAAGTCTAATCATCTATTTCACTGGAGATGCCGTTGCCCAAGTGAGTCCCGAAACACCGATTGCAGATTACACCTTTGAGACGATTGAAGTCCCGGGTGTCGATTTTCTGGAAGTCGCTGCCAGTAACGACTTCGGGGATTATGCAGGGAACACCCGGAGCCCTGATGGCAAGAAAACCATCGGCTTCACATTGATAGACGGTGTTTTCACGACGTATGATTTTCCAGATTCCCTAAATACCTATTTCTATGCATTCGACAACGCTGGAAAAGCAGCCGGACACTACAAAGGTCCAGATAACCTTTACCACGGGGTTATCATGGAAGATGGGGAACTCACGCAATACGATTTTCCCGGTGCCGCCCAAACCTTCATCTACGGTCTGAGTGATGAAACAGGGGCATTGAGTGGTAATATTGTTGATGAAGTAGGAGTCTTCCACGCCTTCTCAGGGGATCTGACAATTACGTTCCCCGGCGCAGTAGCCACTTATGGGGACTTTGTTAACGCCGCAGGTGCGGTCGTCGGCAGCTACGTGGATGCCGATGGAATACCCCATGGGTTCATGCGTCACCCCGACGGTAGCTTTACCACGATTGACCTTCCAAAAATGTCGAATCTTGAATTCCTATTTGTGAACACCATCACCGATCTCGGTGTTATCGGCTTCAGAGCCAAAGCTGTAAATGATATTCCGCGGTCCTATATCCTCCTGCCAGATGGCACTCTCTATGAAGTGCGGATTCCAGGCAGTGTGAGTACCGTCGTCCGAAATGTTAATCAAGACGGAAGTATTATCGGTTATTATGACTCGGCAGACGGACGCAGGCACGGGTTCATCGGTACCCCGACACCACACCCCGATGGAGAAGATTTCGGCAGTACTTTCTCTGTGCACCTCTCTAAAGGTTTGAACATGTTCTCCGTACCGTTGAAACCGACGGTCCACATGACAGCTCGCTCCCTCGCACTAAAAACAGGCGCGACAACTGTCATCACGCTTGATCCTGCAACACAGCAGTTTGTGGCGTGGACACCAAATGCCCCTGACGACGGATTTCCAATCGAAGGGGCAAAGGGATATATCGCCAACCTACCAGAAGCGCGCGACGTTGTCTTTACAGGCACGGGGTGGACGGATCAGATGGAAGCCGCTGCAGCACCATTTGCCATTACCCCCTTGATAAGGGGGGACAAGGGGGTTTTCCAAAAAGCGTGGGCGTTCGTTGTTAGCGGGTATTTAGAAGGCGGGCATTATCATAACGATCATTACGTCAGGATTCAAAATCTCCGGACCAATACATCCATGAAAGCGCAAGTGAAGGACAATTATTTTGCTGCTGCCACTGTTAATCTCAACTATCGGAGTGTCGTTGAGCTCGGTGATGCATTGGTGTTGACTGTGACTGACGCACACGGCAATATTGTCTCAGAGAAATTCAACTTCACTGTGAACCCTGCCAACCTTGCAGATGCCGTTTTAAACGTGTCACTTGACGGCATCGGCACACCGAAACAGACTTTACTCCTCCAGAACTATCCGAACCCGTTTAACCCGGAGACATGGATTCCGTATCGCCTTGCTGAAGCGGGTCCGGTCTCGCTATCCATCTACAACGCAACAGGTGAACTCATCCGAACACTCTCACTCGGCTATCAGTCGGCAGGCTTTTACCAGAATCCAGGTCGCGCTGCCTATTGGGACGGACGCAATGCGTTGGGTGAACCCGTAGCAAGTGGTGTCTATTTTTACCAGTTGCTAACGCCATCTTTCCAGCAAACGCGGCGAATGCTTATTTTGAAATAGTTTTTAAATTATTGCCTCTGAGCTGCTGCGTCCGTT
>JAJECD010000252.1 GCA_022822215.1 Candidatus Poribacteria bacterium
CTTTGTAGCACAAATTTTTAGTTTGTGCCTCGTTATTCCGCAAACTATGGTAGACCTTAGAATTAATTGGACACTCAGCACCGGTGCGGTTAGGAAACCGTGAAGAAACACCCAAGCAAAAACCCTACCGGGTTGGGGTAAAATGTCTGTTTATTTATCTGGTTTACCAATGGATATACTCAGAGCCATTTATTGAAGCTGCGCCACCCATTGGAGTTGTGTCGCGAACCAATGGTGAAAGTGGTGCTGGCGAGTATTCCCGAATAGGTGGCAAGGCATCGGGCAGAATTTTATTTGTAATTTCGGAAGTTTGAACTATCCAGCAATTGCACGTTGGCAGCATTACCCTGCAAAGTAACTTCAATAGTTGTACCACGTGATAGATTTCCGAGATCATAATGTGTAAATTTCATTTGTTACCATTTCTCCGTTTCATTATATAAAAAATAAAAAATGATTTGACATTAAACAAAAAATATAGTATAATACAATTGCCAGTGGACAAAATTCGGGTTCACCCGTGTGATTACTGGGCTGCGGTTCGCGTAATCCTATATCCCTGGCTTTTTTATTCTCCATAAAACTTCTCGTTCAACGCTTTATCTTCTTCACCAACATCAAAATCCGCATCCTCTATTTCCGAGAGGTTGACGTAGAGTTGGTTCTTATCCAGCAGTTCTGCCAGTAGGTGTTTCTGTTTCTTTACGTCGTCAACGGCAATAAAGTCGTTGACCGCGTCTTGTGGCGTTTCTGCGTTGACATACCAGTTCAGGAACGAGTTTTTGGCGATCTCTCTCCAAAGTGCTATAAGTTCTTCGGAGGATTGTGCGGCTTGGATTTTGTCCATATAGGCTTGATTGTATTGCCTTAGTTCACAATAGATGAAGTCGTCCCTATTGTTTTGTTCAATAACTTTCCTGACGCGTTCTTTTGTCACGGTTTCAACATAGTGCATTTGCTCGCAAAGGATGAATTTTCGATTGCCCCCATCTTTATTTAGTTCCAACACAGCGTGAGCGGTGGTTCCACTTCCTCCGAAGAAATCTAAGATAATTGCCTCTTTATCATCTTCTACCACCGAACGCAGGCAGTCGTAAACATTCCAAATGGACTTTGGAAAATCGAATTCACAGTCAGGAACGAGTGACCTAACAAGTTGTGTTCCGTAAATATTAGCATCATATCTCTTATCCTCCCAAACAGTGCGATACATTCCAAAATCTTTTCCCAATTCTATTTCATAACCTGTTTTTGTTTTCCGTGCCCGTAGTAAGTGTTTAATCTGATCTACACTCTGTCGCGCATATCTCCATTTACGTTCAACCCCATTCCTATCAATTGGGTACACATAATTTCTTTTTTCATGATGGACTGTTTGCGCTGTAGGGTGCTTATCATCGTCAAGCACCTCTCCAAACCCGACAATTTTCTCATCTTCTACAAAAACAGGATAAAAACAATTCTTGGCATCCTCGCGTCTTGATTCTCCACCCCAGTTTCTGAAATTATTCCATTCAATTTCTTCTGTAGGAATCTCTTTATCACCGATTGTTTTTTCGCCTTTTGGAATGACAAAGAACGTATATTCGTGAATATATGAAAAATTTGTCCCTTGAACACCACGTGGATTGTGAACTATAGTGATACAGTGCTTTTCGCGCTCTGGAAATACTTCATCCAATAAAACCCCAAGATAATTTTGCTCGTTTTCATCTATTGCCACAATCAGACTACCATCGTTTTTCAACAACTCTTTAGCGACCTCTAATCTATTTCTCATAAAAGTTAGCCACGACGAACGCTTAAAATTGTTGTTGTACATAAAAGTATTTGATGGACTATCTGGGTTATACGGTGGGTCAATGTAAATCAGTTTGACCTGTCCGCGGAATTGCTGTCTAAGGGTGTGGAGCGCGATGAGGTTGTTGCCTTTGATGATAAGGTTTTCTCGAATAACCCCGTTCTCGTCTCTTTGGATCTCTGTTACGCCCTGTTCACCTTCACCGGTGTAGCGTTTCCAGTGGGTAAGCACCTTCGGATCGAACATCCGGTTGATCTCGTCCTGGGCAAGGATTTCGTTGAAGAAGATCTCTTTCCGCTTCTCCTCTTCCTTTGTTTGTCCGCCTTCAAGGACGCAGTCTTTGTAGGGCCATACGAGCGAGACTTCGCCGCGTTCGCGTAGGAATTTGCCATCAATGTTTAAACCGATTTTGTTGCGGAACTGGGTGTAGGAGTTAGCGAGGAAGTTTTTGGTGGTGATGTAGTCGATAAAGGTGTTGTAGTTAAAAACCCAATGCCCTTGAATTTCGTCAAAGAACGTTACCTTGATTTCATCGTCGGTGAGTAATAATTTGATGAGGTTGTGATTGAGTTGCCATGCGTGATCCCTGACAGCGGCGGGGATGAGTTCGCCTGCGTCGTCAAGGAAGTCTGAGTGGGTTTTGAGGAGTGCGGTTAGTTTTTCGTTGAAGTTTTGTTTTGGCATAGAGGCTGGAACCTTCAATGTATTTAGGATGATGGTAATTTTTATAGGAAATTCCGATTAAAATAACTTACTTTAAGTTTACCATACACCAGACGAAAAGTCAAAGGAAATATACTGGGAAGGGCTGAGGTTGGGAATCCCCATCCTTCTAATAGGTCCTACTGACAATCGGTGAGATGATAGGAGTTTTTGGATATGCGTGTGTACCGATTTCTGTGAATTTGACGTTACTGACAATGGATAAAACTTGCGTACAGCATTTATGAAAGGAAGTCCTCAAAGACGCGTGCGTGTCGAACTATCGTGGCGTGGGGTTCTGTGGATGAAAAATATAAAAAATGGAGTATATCCGATGCAATTAAATTTTTTAAAGCTTATCAGACAACCGTTGATCCGAATTAGGCAAGTGATGAGGGTCGTCATAATAGCCTTTCTCATTGTTCCCGTTACTACATGGGCTTCTGGGATAGGGCAGCGAGATATTTTTGTTGGGGCAAGTGCCCGCGTCGTCGGTATGGGAAGTGCTTGGACGGCAGGATCCGCCGCAACTAACGGATTTCTTTGGAATCCTTCTTCACTCGGATTTATGGATGGTGTTGAAGTGAATATGGGCGGCATGCCGTTTTCAGGGAGTCCCTCTGGATTGGAGCAGGCGTTCTCAGTTGCCGCGAATCCGCATACCTTCGGTTTAACGAATAAAAATGTAGGCAACCTGTCCTTTGCGACTTGGCTTGATGGTTGGAGAGGCGACACTACGGAGTCTACGCAGATTGTACTTTTAGGCTATGGGCGTGCGTTAGGACAAAGGGCATCGGCGGGGGCAAATCTGCGCTACTACCAGAATAATACACCCATCAGAACAAATTTCCTCTGGAGCGTAGATTTGGGTATGCAGTTCGCTTATCCGTTGGAGAAATGGGGGGACACGGTGACGCTCGGGGTGAATCTATCCGAATTGAGTAATGGGATTCGAGCGGACGGTGTACTTCTTGAGAGTATCCCTCTGGCAGCGCGTTTAGGAACGACCTACCAATTCGGGAGTAAAACGCTGTTTTCTGCGGATCTTGCTGTTCGAGGTGAGAATCGTGGCGATTGGGGTGAAAGGCTCCGATTACACTTCGGCGCGGAACGATGGCTGATTGGTGGACATGTCGGATTACGGGTAGGCTACACGGCACTCACGGCTTCTGAAAGGTTCTGGGGTGGCGAGTGGGCGCGAGGATTGAGTTTCCGAAATTCGTCCGGCCAACTCGATTATGCTTATGTGAGTGGCAGTGAATTGGAACAATCTGTCCATTGGATTTCAGCGACTTTGCGTTGGGGCGTAGGCGACGCTGTGCCGCCACCGAAACCTGTTCTGACAAAGACCTCTAAAGCCGATGAAAACGTCCCTATTTTAATGCCAGCAATACTAACAATAGATAATAATGTGCCTGAAACTCCTATCAGAGAACTACACGTCTCTGAATGGGCAATTTCACCGAATAACGACGGTTTTGCGGATAGCACTACCTTCCACTTTGAGGTCGGTTCAAACGAGCGATGGTGGTTGATACTCATTGATGAGTATACTGAGCGGGTTTGGGAACGATCAGGAAGCGGATCGCCCGCAGAAGGCATCGTATGGGATGGCATGGCAGACACGGGTACCTTGGTTCCCGATGGAGACTACGAGGTCGAGCTGCATGTTTCAGACGCACAAGGCGCGATGCAACGCAGCGATAGTGAAAAGGTCACGGTTGATCTCATGCCAGCCACATTGGAACTCTTTAGGGGAACCTCCACAATCAATCCGAACGGAACGCGCGTATGGGACACTGTGGATATAAAGGCTTTAGACATGAATCCACTTGCCCATTGGAAACTGGAGGTTTTTGATACCCACAACGGGCTCGTTGAACAGATGGAAGCGACAGGGACACCACCAACGGAAGTTGTTTTAGGCAAGTTACAGGAACTACCGCTCGCTCGGTATACTTGTAAGTTAAGCGTTGAGGATATAGCAGACAATCGGAGCTCGCAACAGGTGCAATTGCGTCTCGGGGTAGAGCAGCAATCAACAAAGGCATCAAAATCCAAATGGACACTTATGGTCGGTTCGTTTATAGAGCGCCACTATGCTGAAAGGATGAAAGGGCAATTGCAGCATCAAAAT
>JAJECD010000038.1 GCA_022822215.1 Candidatus Poribacteria bacterium
GCTCTCGGCGATGCCGAACAAGCACGAACGACAGCATCGCACGCTTACGATATGGCATTGCATCAACTCGAAACTTGTGAAGTTGACCTTGCACGTGAGGGGAAATCTCTGGAAGACATTGAAGAGCAGTTGCAAGATGCGATCAATGCTGTTGCGGATTTGCAAGCGGGTATCAAATCTACTGAGGGGCGGTTTTGGGAATTCTTACCGGAGGCTTTTCACAGTATTGCTCCAGATGTGGCGGTGGATCAGTTTAACGAGAAGATTGAGGAAGTTGCGGCGTACACGGACAAACTGGATACTGCAAAGACCAATCTTAAACTACTTGACACTAAAATTGAGACAGACGAAAATAACCTTGAGAACCTACGGCAAAACTGCGACGACTTGCAAGATGAGATAGATGAATACCGACACCAAGGTAAAGCGTTACTGGATACCGTTCGCGAAAAGACTGATGGTTTGGAAACGAAGGATAAGATTGCTGCTGCTATTAAGCAATTAGAAGTAGCTCTGAAGGCGAAAGCGGAAGCGCGTGATAAGGCTAACAATCGGTTACAGGAAAGTCAGAAACTCTTGACGCGAAAGGAGACAACTCACGAAAATGCTGATGGGCGATATGAGGAATGTGAGCGAAAGTTTGAAACGGCGCGCAAAATTTATTTTGATAAGTTAAAAAAGAGCAATTTTGACTCACCAGAAGCACACGACAACGCCTTCCGGGACGAGACGCAAATGCAGGATCTCTCCGATCAAATTGATGCACATGAGGACGAAAAACAGCAGCTTGCGTTGGACATTACCGAACTGCGAACTCGGTTTGAGGAAACACCGTTTGATCCAGAGGCGTTGGAGCAGATCGAGACGCAAATGAAGGAAATCCAAGCACAACTTCAAGAAAAACTGAAAGGCATCGGTACACAACAGAAGGTAATTGATGACTTAAAAAAACACCTTGAACAACGAGAAGCACTCAGTGAGGAAGTCGCTGCAGCCGAAGCGGAATTGAGGCGCTGGAAAAATCTAAAGGACACAATTCCGGGAAGCACATTACGCGACTTTGCACTGGAGATTGTGTTCAAGCAGATGGGGGTTTTAGCCAACGTGCAGTTGGATTACCTTACCTCGGAACGCTACCAGCTTAAAGTGGAATCTATCGGTAATTTGACTGTCATCGATCGCTGGAATGCTAATGAGGAACGTCCTGTTGAGACGCTCTCTGGCGGCGAATCATTCCTGACGAGTCTCGCGCTGGCACTTGCACTCGCCGATCTGAGTCGCGGGCGTGCGGAACTCAATTCACTCTTCCTTGATGAAGGGTTTGGTACGCTTGATGCTGAAACGCTTGATGTTGCTATCGCTGCATTGGAAGGACTCCGTATGCAGGGACGCAGCATCTTCCTCATCAGTCATGTTCAGGAGTTGACGAGACGAATACCGGTTAAAATTAACGTTAGAAAGCGCGGTGATGGCAGTTCGTCTGTGCAGATTCAAGGGTGATTTGCTATTTTTAATTTGATAAGCTACGGCACTCGGAGAGTGCCTGCTACTTTTGGAGGTTTCATAATGAAATTTGGTTTTATGTCGTCTGTATGTCCGCCGCTAACGCTGGCGGAATTAATTGACAAAGCGAAACAGTATAACTATGAACACTTGGAACTTCGTGTGGAGTGGGATCATGGGCACGGTATAGAATTGGATTCAACCGCACAGCAGCTCCAAGAGGCACGCGCCCGGCTTGCGGATAGTGGCATTGAACTTTCCTGTATTGCTACGGGGTGTCGGTTCATTGATCCTGATGCGAGTAAGCGCGCCGAACAGGTGGATTTGCTCAAGCGGTATATCGATTTATCCGAGAAGATGGGTGCGAAAAATATTCGGATTTTCGGGGATCGGGTACCGGAAACACCGGTTGAAGTGTCTCAGACGCTGGATTGGGAGGCGGAAGGGATTCGCGCTTGTGACGGTTTGGCGGGTGATGCTGGTGTCGCGCTCTGTCTGGAGACACACGGCAACCTCATTGGCAGTTGGGTTACGGAGACTATATATCGGGCAGGGGCAGAGAACACCTTTGTGAATTGGCACGCAGCACATCACGTGCGCCATGGCGAACCTATAAGTGTCGCTTATGTGCATCTACGTGGCAAAGTCCGACACGCACACGTCAACTTTGGCGACAGTGGACCGCTGCCAGACACAGAAAGGGATTCCCTGACGCTCTTAGCACAAGATGGATACGACGGATTTGTTTCTATAGAGGTTATCAATCCGCCGGATTCGGATGCTGTGCTCCAACGGCATGCGGAATTATATAAAACATTGTAAAACGACTATCAGCAGTCGGCTGTCGGCTTTCAGATTCTCTTTCTGACCGCCAACCGCTGATTGCTGACGGTTATTAAACGTTAAATGACTCGCCGCAACCGCAGGTATTCTTTGCGTTCGGGTTTGTAATCTTGAACCCTGAATCCATCAAACCATCATTGTAGTCAAGGACCGATCCGGCAAGATAGAGCGTGCTTCTGGGATCAATAAAGACTTTCAAGCCATGAAATTCAAACACCTTGTCTGTGTCTTTTGCTGGACCGAATTCAAGATTGTATTGGAAACCAGAACATCCACCTCCGACGACTTGCATGCGTAAACCGAGGTCGGATTCGGTATCATTGCTATTAATAAGCGTGATAGCTTTTTCTGCGGCAGATTCTGTGACGCTAATCATGTTACTTATCCCTCCGTTTTAGACATAAAATTGGCGATTGCTGTTTTTAGGACTTCTTCAGCCGCGTCGGCGTAACGTTGCTTATCCGGTGGCAGGCCACCTAATGCATCAGAAAAACGTGCGGCGGTAATCTGAAATGCCTCTGAAATGTAGGTCCCCGTAACCATTTCAGTAAGGACAGAAGCGCTCGCGATAGCCGTTGGGCATCCAAAGGCTCGGAACTTGGCCTCAACGATCACATCGTTAACCACTTTGAGGGTTAATTTAACCATCTCACCAGTGGCAGCGGTGCCAACAGTGGCTGTGCCATCAGCATCAATGATTGTACCGATGTTGCGCGGGTTTTCATAATGTTCGATTACCTGTGGCGTATACATCTAAAATTTTGTATCCTTTTTGGAATTATACAACATTTCTCGGCGGATGTCAAGTCTTAAGGTTCCTTTAGGGTTTCAAACCGTCTCACAAGTGTTGCTGTGTTAAGCGGTATCCTCGTCGTTTGGATCAGCCGTTTTGGATTCTAACTCCGCTTGGCATTCTGCGCAGTGACCGATAATCTCATTACGGAAACGCACTGGTTTAAATTGGTGCGCTTCACACACCGCCTTTTGCAACGCGTCAATCCGCGGTTCTTTAAATTCAACAATCTGATTGCACCGAAGACAGATGAGATGGGCGTGTTCTTGAAGGGAATGGATACTTTCGTAGCGAGTGTTTTTCTGCGCGTCAATGAATTCCGTCAACAATCCACTTTTTACGAGCAGGGGTAGCGTCCGATAGATCGTTGGACGGGATACCAAGTATCCGTTTCGACGCATCTGAACCAAGAGGTCTTCGGTTTGAAAATGCCCCGGATAGTCGAAAACTTGATTTAAGATATCCAATCGCTTTTGCGTTAAACGGAATCCACAACTTTTGAGATAGTCTTCAAACTGTGTTATGAACTGAGGATTCAGTGTAGATTCGTCCTTAGGAGACTGCATTTTTGCCCCTTTTCAGTCAACATAAAAAGAGATACTACGACCCGGCGGTGCGAGGTCATTTTTTGCCGCATACTTATAAAAGAGTTCCATGCCTGCAATTGCATCTTCGTTCAGATCGTATTTGATGCTATCTTGCAAATAGGCGAGACAAAGTCTTTCAGGTAATCCCAATTTTTTCGCCTCAATCCGTGCGATTTCCGGTATTTGTGCCATCCCACGTGCCTTAGCTTCAAGAAGCACCCGTGGTAAGTCCCCGAGATCGACTTCCTGCCTTGCAACCCAACAGGCGTAAACAAAAGGTAGCCCCGTAAACGTATACCACACTTCACCGAGGTCAAGGCTATACTCTGTCGAACCGAGATGCCTGAGTGCTGCGTCTCCGATCAGAAGGACTGCCTCAAAAGGTGGGTCTTGACGGTTTTGAAGTGCCGTGCTTGGTATTACTGTCGGTGCGCACGGTGTAAATGCTGGTGATATTTGGTATTTCTCAGCCAGTAAGATCTTCAACAACGCGACAGAGGAACGCGAGTTCGTATCAAGTGCTATACGGCGAATCTCATGAACTGGAACGCGACTGAACAATTGGATACTTCGGACCCTACGGTGTGATGCGATGGATATATCGGGTAAAATACAATAGGGTGTATCCGAAGGATTCGCGCGAAAATACTCGACGGTCGGAATCAATCCAACTTCAAGTTCGCCTCTACTTAAAAGTCCTGCGACACGACTGGGAACATCAACACTAAGCGCAATATCCGTTTCGATCTCTTTGTTCAAAAGGGGATAAATAAGCGGTTTGGTGTTCAGGAAGGAGACCGCACCTACTCTTATGCGGCTTTTCTGTACCACTGATTCCCCTCGCGAATAATTTCATTATACAGTGTATCGCGCTCAACGGGTACGAAACCGGCTTCTTCAATAAGATGCGTGAGCTGCGAAACGGAGACGGCTTCTGGTGTGTCCGCACCTGCCATGTGTGTGATTTTTTCCTCAGTGACGGTGCCGTCAATGTCGTCAGCCCCGAAACGGAGTGCGACTTGCGCTGTTTTCAAACCCGTCATAATCCAATAAACTTTGATATGCGGGACATTATCCAACATGAGGCGCGCAACGGCAATATTCCGAATGTCTGTTAGCCCTGTTGTTGAAGGTAGGTACGCCATTCGGGTATTTAGGGGGTGAAACGCCAGTGGGATGAAAGTCGAGAATCCACCGGATTTATCCTGTTGTTCCCGCAATCTAATCAAATGATCAACCCTATCTTCGTTTGTCTCAAGGTGTCCATACAGCATCGTCGCGTTTGTAGAAATGCCGAGGCGATGTGCAATATCGTGAACCTCTAACCACCCGTCTGCGCTCAGTTTTCCTGGACAGATTTTCTCACGCGTCTCTTCTGCAAAGATTTCAGCACCCCCTCCGGGGAGTGAATCTAAGCCTGCTTCCCGCAGCTGCGTCAGGACTTCTTCTATGGACATCTTAAAGATGCGAGAAAAGTGGTGAATTTCCACAGCAGTGAAAAATTTGAGGTGGACCTGTGGCATCCGTTCTTTGAGGCCGCGGATCATGTCAAGATAGTAGTCAAAGGGCAATTTCGGGTGTAAGCCCCCAACACTGTGAATTTCGGTGCATCCATTTTCTATAGAATACATCGCCTTGTCTAAAAATTCGTCAACACTCATCTCCCATGCCCCTTCGGTCTGCATATTTTTTCGGGCAAACGCACAAAAGTGGCATCGGGCGTGAAGGATACAGACATTTGAATAATCGATGTGTTGGTTGATGTTATAGTAAGCGATGTTTCCGTTTAGGCGTTCACGCACACGGTTCGCAATAAAACCAACGCCTGTGATATCCGGGCTTTCATAAAGCGAAACACCGTCCTCAAGGGACAGGCGTTCTTCTGCCTCGACCTTTTCATAAATAGTAGGCAATTTCGGGTCCGTAAAACGGCTATAGTTCTCCATTATTTTATTATTCCTGAATCGATTACCGCCTTTTTGAGCTTCACTGCAGCTCGCAGCATCAACGCATTCTCTGAATCAGTGAAGACTGCAGTTTTAAAATATTCTATCCGTAAGAAGAAAAAAATCTTGACACTCGTCTCATAATAGAAGTATTATAGCATAATAACCTTAAAAAGTGCAAGTCTTTTAACACGACTTACAAATTTCGTTAAGACTCTTCTGAGAGAGAGGAAGAAGAATTTATGTCAAAATTAGGGCTTATTCATTATAACTACGCCAGCAACTTACTGGATGATTTTCTGAGATTCACGAGTGAGACAGGATTTAGTTACGTTGAGCTTCAGATCAGAGACGTTTGGAACCCGGAGGCTGCCGCTCCTGAAAAGGATGCTGAGGCGGTTAGAAAACAGGTTGAAGGTTACGGCTTACAAATCTCCGCACTCGCCGCAGGAAACGATTTCGTTCTGCTTGAAGAAGACGCTATCCGTGCTCAGGTCGATCGGATGGAACGCATTGCGAAACTTGCGAAATTGGTTGGCACCTCTGTTCTCCGCACGGAAGGCGGGGTTGCAAAGGATGCCGTGCCAGAAAGCCGTTGGGTTGCAGCGATGGCGGGCTGCCTCACGCGATGTCTTGAATTTGCGGAACGCGAAGAGGTCTATTTAGCGGTTGACAATCACGGCATTGTTACAAACGATGGTGATTTGCAGGTAGAACTCTTTGAACGGGTCGGTTCCAAGTACGTTGGTGCGAATATGGACACGATGAACTACCGCTGGGCAGGTCACGATTTAGAGACAGTGGGTAGGTATTATGAAATCGTCGCACCTTATACGCTCCATACGCACCTGAAAGATGGAACGGGTTCGCGCGCTGACTATCGCGGCGAGGCTCTCGGTGAGGGTGAAATAGACCTTGCAAAGGCAATTCGGTGCTTGAGAGATGCTGGCTATGACGGGGTCTGGTGCTGTGAATATGAGGGTAGAGAGAACGACGGCACCGGACAGCGAAAAAGTTTTGCATGGATGCAGGAAAATCTCTAATCCGATGAACAATCCGCCTCGAATTATTACCTTAACGACCGACTTCGGCATAAGTGATGCTTATGTCGGGGTCATGAAAGGGGTCATTTTAGGTATTAACCCGAATGTGCAGATAGTTGATATTACGCATGCTGTACCGCCGCAAGACATTCATGAAGCCGCCTTCTTACTCCATTCAGCGCACCGCTATTTTCCCGAAGGCACGATTCATACTGTCGTCGTTGATCCGGGTGTAGGGAGTGATCGACGAGCAATCGTCTGTCAAACAGACCGGGCATCTTTCGTCTGCCCTGATAACGGAATATTGACGTATCTGCTCCAAGAAATTGAGAACGGCGGCGAACAGCCGACGCGTGTCGTAGAGATTCAAAACAAGGATTACTTTTTGCCAGCGGTGAGCAATACATTCCACGGTCGGGATATTTTCGCTCCCGTTGCGGCGCATTTATCGCTTACTGTACCACTTGGGGACATTGGTCCACCCGTGCAAAATCTCGTTAGACTTCCAGTCCCAACGTTCTGTGTTTTTGATGATAAACTGACAGGTCAGATTATCAAAATTGACAGATTTGGCAATGCGATAACAAACATTCCAGCGGACGCGCTTCCAACAAGTATGTCTACTTATGAGATTCGGATAGGTCAAACGTGCCTTACGCGAATTAATCGTGCTTATGCCGAGTCTGAAGTTGGTGAACTTCTGGCGATTATTGGAAGTTTTGGGATGTTGGAAATTGCCGTGAATGGTGGAAGTGCTGTGGAACGTTTAGGATTAAAACGTGGAGATTCTGTTATTATTCGTAGGCGTTGAATGTTGGGAAATTTAGGTAGGGCTATTGGGAATCGCTGTCTATAGCGGGTCTTGACATTCACCGATTTTTTGGGTATACTTAACATATATCTCTATCAGGGACACTCAGAAAAGGAGAAATATTGGCTGAAGTGGAAGCGGCACGTCTCCGAGAGGAACTCGCCCGCTTGAGAGAAGGCACGTAACAGCAGCACTCTCCAGCCTAAAAAGGAGCATATATCGCATTGAAACAGATAACTTTAACCGGCATCAAACCGACAGGCCAGCCGCACATCGGGAACTATCTCGGTATGATTAAACCGGCACTTGAACTCGCAGAAACATATCAGGCACTCTACTTTATCGCAGATTATCACGCGCTGACGACTGTCCGGGATAAGAAAGAGTTAGTGTATTTAACCCATCAAGCAACCGCGACGTGGTTGGCGTTGGGGTTAAACCCGGATGAGGTAATTTTCTATCGCCAATCCGACATTCCAGAGGTGTTTGAGTTGTCCTGGGTTTTGTCGTGTTTTACAGCAAAGGGTTTGCTCAACCGGGCACACGCCTATAAAGCGATTGTTGACGACAACATCGCCGAGGGGCGCGAAGAAGATAAAAACATCAATGCCGGCCTCTTTACCTATCCCGTTTTGATGGCAGCAGACATTCTGCTCTACGGTACACACATTGTTCCTGTCGGACTTGACCAGCAGCAACACCTCGAAATTACGCGCGATGTCGCACTCACCTTCAACGGAAATTACGGCAACATCTTGACGATTCCAGAAGCCGTTATTCGGAAAGAGGTGATGACTATCCCCGGCATCGACGGCAGAAAGATGAGCAAAAGTTATAACAACGTCATCCCGATTTTCGCACCGTCGAACCAAGTGCGCAAACCCGTTATGCGTATTGTAACCGATTCCAAACTGCCGGAGGACCCGAAAGACCCCGATGAATGTAACGTCTTCGCGATCTATCAGCATTTCGCTGATGCGGATGCCGTTGCGGCGAAACGGGAACTCTACCGCAACGGTGGACTCGCATACGGTGAGATGAAGAAGGAGCTGTTTGCGTTGTTAGAGTCCGCATTTTCCGACAAGCGCGATCGGTATAATGCGTTGATGCACAACCCGGATGAATTGGATAAGATACTCGAAGAGGGTGGAAAAAAAGCGCGCGATATCGCAGTTCCGATTTTAGCGAAAGTGCGCAAAGCCGTTGGCGTAATCAAGTAGAAAGCGAGACAGTATTGCTTCGCCTTCAAAGCGTAGATATTACGCCAAAATCACAAACTCCAAACGGTGATGTGCCTCACGGAGTGCTGCTTCAACCGCTTCCGGTGTTTCGGCGTGTGCGAAGATAAAACCGAGATATCTCGCACCTTCCGGCAACGGAACGACCTCACCGCCAATAGGGATCGTGATGTTGACTTCCGTAACACCTTCTACCTTGTGCGCTGCGGATTTGCCTTTTACCTCTCCTAATATCCCCGCCTTCGGAACAGGTATCATCATCACCCCCGCTGCCTGTTGTTCCCGATGGAGCCTCTCCACGTGCTGCCCAATTGCGTGTCGGATTACAAGTTCTTCCAACGACATACCGGTGCCAAATCGCAGTGTGCGGGAGCATAGCCCACCAATTGTCCGAGCAGCGATTTCAATAAGATGGGCACCCTTTGCATTATAACGTAATTCAGCGTGGATAGGACCGTGGCGGAGTCCTAATGCGACTGCGGCTGCTGCGGTCGCGCTTTGGAGTTCATCCTGCACCTCAGGTGATAGACGCGAAGGTGTGATGTAAAGGGTCTCCTCAAAAAACGGTCCTTCAAGTGGGTCGGGTTTATCGAAAAGTGCTAACGTTTTAAGTTCCCCATCTAAAAGGATCCCCTCAAGTGCCACCTCTATACCGGGGATGTAATCTTCGACCAATACCTCCGAATATGAAGACGCAGCGTTTGGGTCTGCGTCCGTTTCTAAAGTTTGGAGAAGTGCTGTGACGCGCCGGAAGGCATCGGTAAATTCACACGGCGTGTCTGCTCGAATGACCCCGCGGCTTGCGGATAGGGAGAGCGGCTTAATTACACACGGAAAATCAACATTTTTACCGATTTCGGTTGGGTCGTCATGAATCGAGAAGCGCCTGAACTTTGGACAGGGAACACCACCCTTTGTGAGTGTTTGCCGTAAGCGGTACTTATCGCGCGTGGCTTTCGCAGATGCAACGGGGTTGTGCGGAAGTCCGAGTGATACTGATGCGATTGTAGCGAGTAAAGTGGTATCATCATCAACACCGACGATTGCAGTGATTGGACGTGTTTCGGCAAATTCGGTGATCGTCTGTGTTGCGGCGATCGGTGTGCTGAAGTCGAGCACAAGTGAATCGCGCGGCGAGGCATCTGCGGTTGTCGCGGCTTCCTCTGAGGCAACGACTACCTCTACATTGAGTTTCATGGCGGCGACGAGAAAATCAGTTGCTCGGTAGGTTCGCGTTGGCAGTAAGAGAAGGATACGCTGTTTCTCTGAGGAGCGTTCTGACATTTAGAGACCTCGAGGCTATAGCCGCGCTCGTAGTGCCTTTTGATACTCGGCATGTGCATCCTGCGGACCCAACTCACCGTCCAGGACACGCCGGAGGCATTGTACGAAACTCACAGGTGCGTCTTCACCGAAAATCGTCCGCCCAAACAATATTGCGCGTCCCCCGTTGCTGGCAACGTTGTGTGCCAAGGCAAATGTGCTACGTGCGTTTTGCCGGGGACCGCCCAATGCCCCGATGACCAGTGTGGTATCAAATTGGCACAATTCGCTCCAAACCTCAGAAGTTGTAAAGGCGGTTTTGATAAAACGTGGACGCTGATGTTTACGTAGGTAACTCATCGTGCGAACAATGGAGTCGGCGACGTACATGCCGCGCTTCTCATCATCCATTCCGGGTAATTTAATGTTTGGTAAAAATACCTCTAATAGATGATCAAACCCCTCAATTTCACCGACGACGTGTGCGAATTGCACGTACGCCTGTAGCATCCGCTCATCAGCGATCGGGTCGTTATTGAGTGTAATGGAATAGAGTCCAAGGTTAACTCGGCATTCAAGTGCGGGCCCGATCAACGCCTCACAATAGCGTTGCATGTCTTCAGGGAAAACCGTCTGAAACGGCATCGACAACCGCGAGGTATAGACCCCGAACCGTGGGTTCCAGATGGCTGTTTCTGAGTTCATTCGGACGATTGGGGTAATCGGTGTGCTTTCAAACAGGTTCTCTTCGAGTGCGAGGGTTTCTGCATCAGCCGGTGTCATCAAGAGTCCATCTAACTGTCCATCTGCGGCGAGGTCGCGTTGGAGTTGCAAAAACTCAGCGTGTGTTCGGTAGTGAGGTTTCGGGTGCTGCACTTGTCCGAGCCCTTGAATCCCGGCGGAGGCGAGTGGATCCGCGGCAAAGACGAGGATCGGGCTGCGTGCAAGCAACTCCGAGTCGGCGAGTTTATCAAATATCCGGTTGCCCATTTATAATTAATTCCTTTTTTAATTGTTGTCGGTTGTCGGTTGTCGGTTGTCGGTTAAGAGATAAATGGTGACAATCCACTCTCACTTGGCATATTCCAGGATGTACTGAATTGTTAAGGTGTCCCTCTTTAACTAAAAACTGATAACCCATAACTGATAACCATCATAATGTATTCGTTGGATCGATGTCAATCACAAGTTCAACAGCGTTTGATTTGATTGTGACTGGTGGTTCGTGCGTTAGGTATCTAAGCAGTTGACTTATCTTTTCAACGGCCTTGCTGCGGAGCAAGAAATGCCACCGAAATTTTCCCTCAATTTTCGAGAGCGGTGCCGGTGCAGGACCGAGAATTTCCACAGGATGTGCGCCTGCTTTCTGATCCGTCTGCCAGATTTCGAGATGCTCTTGGACGGTGTACGCAGTATCTATGACCTCTTTCTCATTTTTACCGCGGAGTAAGAGCGTTGCGACGTGTGAAAATGGTGGGTATCGGAAAGTACTTCGCGCTTCGAGTTCCTGAGAATAAAAACCGACGTAATCGTGTTGCCGCGCGGCTGCGATGCTGTAATGCTCAGGCATATAGGTCTGTATGACGACTTTTCCTTCGAGTTCGGCGCGCCCAGAACGCCCTGCGACCTGCGTAAGTAAACTGAACGTCTGTTCACCTGCTCGGAAGTCAGGCAAGTTCAGTGCGGTATCTGCAGCGATGACCCCGACAAGTGTAACGTTTGGGAAGTCTAAGCCTTTCGAGACCATCTGTGTCCCTATGAGGATGTCTATTTTCTGACCTTCAAACGCCTCTAAGATTTGCTGATGTGCGTTTTTCCGAGCCGTCGAGTCGGCATCAAACCGCTCTATGTTGGCTTTTGGAAAGGCTTTCCGTACCTCCTGTTCGACAGATTCTGTGCCGAGCCCAAAATAGCGAATGGCTGGACTGCCACATTGTGGACACGCCGTCTGGTTTGGACGTTTATCGCCGCAGTGATGGCAGATAAGTTGCTTGCTCTCAAAGTGAAACGTCATTGAGATAGAGCAGTTATCGCACTGTTCGACATACCCACAGGTTCGACAGAAAACGTAGGTAGAATGTCCTCGCCGATTAAGAAACAGGATGATTTGTTCTCGCCGGACGAGACATTGTTCCATCGAACTTCGGAGCAGGTTAGAGAAGATTGTGCGGTTGCCCTTTTTCAATTCTCGTCGCATATCGACGATGTGGACTTCGGGCATCTTTCTATTCAGCACACGCGTTGGTAGACTAAGGAGTCGGTACCCTCCATTTTTAGCGAGATGGAAACTCTCAAGTGACGGGGTCGCGCTTCCGAGTAGAACGGGGCAGTTTGCGAGTTCACTCCGTTTCTGTGCGACCTCTCGTGCGTGATAACGCGGTGCGGTATCCGATTTATAAGAATCCGAATGTTCCTCATCGATAATCAGCAATCCGAGATTTTTGACGGGTGCGAAGACAGCGGAACGCGGTCCAATCACAATACTGGCTTCGCCTTTCTGGATACGGTGCCACTGGTCATGGCGTTCGCCGTTGCTCAAGCGACTGTGGAGGACAGCTACCTGCTCCCCAAAACGTCCAACGAATCGAGAGGCGGTTTGCGGGGTGAGCGAGATCTCTGGGACCAAGACGATGACCGATTTTCCGTTCTTGAGGATATCTGCCATCGCCTGCATGTACACCTCCGTTTTTCCGCTACCGGTCACGCCGTGCAGGAGGAAAGTCGGCGGATGTGCCGATTCATTGTGCGTTTGTGGTGCGAGTGCGTGTCGAATTTCCAAAAATGCCCTCAACTGTTCTGGACTCAGCAGTAAAGGTTGGGTTGGCGCGATCGGTTCAGCGTTTAGGGGATTGCGGACAACTTGCGAAGGTCTAATATCGATGAATCCGTGTCTTTCAAGCGTACGGAGTGGGGATGTACTGGTGTTTACGCGTTTTGTCAGTTCTGCTGTTGTTACGGGGACGCCTTCATCAAGGAGGAGTTGCAGAATCTCGGCGCGTTTAGCGTCGGCAACGTTCTGACGGTTACCTGTAGGCGATGTGGACACACTATCATCAGTGATTGCTTGGCTCTTAAGTTCAGCGATCTCTGCTTTAATATCGGTATCTGGTAAGGCTAAACTCACGACTTGGGTTATTTGCGTAGTCACTTTCGGTTTGTGGGTAAC
>JAJECD010000052.1 GCA_022822215.1 Candidatus Poribacteria bacterium
AGCACTGCGGAATACTGCGCTCACTGTTTTACGTCTCGCAGGATATACTCGAATCACACAAGCACTCCGATATTTCGCAGCAAATCCTAAACTCACAGTTAAACTCATCAAATGAAAACTCTTAAAACTAAATGGCTCTGGGAGATGCGTCCAGATTTTCTCTTGACACACCCTTCAAATATGATAAAATATTTGATAAACGGTATAATATCCCATTTCTTGAATTGGAAGGACCTCAATTATGGATTTGACACATCAACCACCACGCCGGCCCACAAACCTAAGCGTTGCAGGAATCGTAGGTGCAGCACGCTTGACGGACAAGGCACGCGCACACAACGCCGAAACACTCGGTGAGTATCTCTACGGCGAAAGTTCTGGCTTGGATCAGCGCGTTTTAACGTTTCTCGGGATTTCCGCTGATGCTTACGCAGCAGCGGCTGACGAACATGACGACGCTGCACTCGGACAGTGGGTAATCGAGACGAGTGGAAAAACAGAAGCAGAGATTGCCGAGTTCAACGATGCAGCCATCAGTCAACTTCCCGACACTGAAGGACACAAACAACGCCTGAAAGAACGGCTCGCTCTCCATGCACCCGGCAGAACTGACATCACAACTGTGCTCCAGTCGATGGAATTAGACGATTGGGGAAGTTTCTGGCAGGTTGACCTCACTACCAAGCCGCCACGCAGTGCAAGCGCTAAAGATGTAGGTGGCATTTGTGGTGTCGCTCGAATGGCTGATAAAGCGCGCGCTGAACGGGCTGGGAAAATCGGTGAATACTTATACGGCGACAATTCTGGACAAGATGTCCGCATCCTAACATTCCTCGGCATTTCGGCAGATGATTTTCAAGAGGCGGCGGTTAACAATCCGAACGACCTTGAAATTGGGGCATGGGTACGGGAAAACTCCGGTAAATCACAAGACGACATCGATGAATTCAACGACACGTTGGTAAATTACGGACCTAACGACACCACACGGGAACGGTTTGAAGCGCGATGCCAAGAAGTAGACCCGACCCGCACGGACATTACCACGTGGGTCCAACTTCAAGATGTGGATGATCAACTCAGCTTCGGCATTATCGACCTTAACCGCCGCGCACCACGAAGTCCTTACAATACGGATGTCTATGGCATGGTTCAACTTGCACGGTTGATTGACAAAGGTCGCGCATCTAATAGCAATTCGTTGGGTGCCTATTTTTACGGTGAGGATTCGGGGATTGACCGGGCAACGCTCGGTTTCTTAGGTGTCTCTGCAGCAGAATTCACTGAGGCATTGAAGACTTTATCAACAGATGCAGACGTTGAAGCGTGGTTGAAGGAAAACCATCCGAAAAGCGAGGCAGATATCCAAACCTATAACGAACGGATGATCCAGATGGGTCCCACGGACGAACGCTATAAAGCGTTAATGGCGAAAATGATTGACCGGATAGCCCCAGGCCGCACCGACATTAATACATGGTTCGCGCTGATGCTCCTTGACGATGAGAAGACCTTTGCGTAAATTGATTGGTGGGTTAAGAAACGTAGGTTGGGTTGCGCACAGCAAAACCCAACTTCTTTCTTATTTTAGACACGACGAGGTTTACTGATGAAGAATCTCGAAGCGATTGCGGACGTTCAGTCTGGGAAAAGTATCGTTGCCAACGCAGCGTGGTGGGGATTCGACCCGGAAGACGCAACAGAAGGGCTACAAGCGGCTATCGACTCTGGTGCGAAACGGTTGGTTGTTCCCAATATGCGCGCCGACTGGATCATTCGACCTATTAAACTTGCTGGAAACCAAGAGTTAATTTTTGAACCCGGAACGGTTGTCACAGCAAAACGGGGTGAGTACCGCGGTAGAGGCGACTCCATGTTCACCGCACAAGATGTCGAGAATCTCACTATCCGTGGATATGGCGCGATCTTCCGCATGTGGAAACAGGACTATATCACTGGGCTGGTGCTTGAACAGATGGGTTGGCACCGATGGTATGGGCAGTATGAAAAGGCGGAATGGCGGATGACACTCGCTATTCGAGGTAGTAAAAATATAAATGTGTCTGGCTTAACGCTCAAAGATAGCGGTGGAGACGGCATCTATGTTAACGGCAGCAAAGAACGCTCCTTCTCTGAAGACGTTCTTCTACGTGACATCACATGCGACAACCACTACCGACAAGGTATCAGTATCATTAGTGCTGAAAACCTCAAAGTCGAAAACTGCGAATTTTCAAACACATGGGGCACACCGCCTTGCTCCGGCGTAGACATTGAACCCGACAAAAGCGAGCAGCGGATAAAGAACGTCACATTCTCTGGTTGTAAGTTTATTGATAACGCTGGAGACGGTATCGAAATCTTCTTGGCACACACCACCAACGACTCTGACGATGTAACAATGCGCTTTGAAAATTGCTACATCAGTAGTAAACACGGAACAGGTATTCGCGTGTCGAAAATCAGAGACGATGGACCCGGTGGCAGTATCGAATTCGATAACTGCACGGTTGAGCGTACTGTCGGTTTCGGTATCAAGGTTCAGGAAAAATCAGCGAAAGGCGCGCGTGTAACTTTTACTAACTGTAGCGTCATCAACGCCGCCAGTGATCGGCAGTTTGGTGGTGAATGGGCACCGATTTCCCTGTCCTTGCCACAAACGAACATCGTCCAAACCATGGGCGGCATTGACTTCATCAACTGTTTTGTTGAGGACAATCGCGAGCGTCCTGCTATCGAATTCACGCAACTGAACAGTGATTTTCCACTTCACGACATCACGGGAACAATCAAAGTGTTGAACCCGAACGGTGTCTGTGCTGAGTTGGGTAAATCGCGTGAGCAACTTCCATTGATTGTCGAGGAATATCAATAGAACGCTGGCATTGCGCAATCTATACATCAGGATTCAGAACCATGGAAACCAAAGAACAAGCCCTTCCTGCCAAACCGCTACCTCCAGATACCTTAAACGCTATTTTGGAGGATTTCTATCAAAACGGGGCAACGATTATCAGAAATGTGCTCTCACGCGAAGCGTGTGAACAGATCGTTGCGCGCGTTGATGAAATTTTTGCAGAACCTTATTTCACACAGATGCGTAACGTTAAAGGGGGTCGGCACGCCGGGAAAGACCCGATTGTCGTTCATCGACTCTTCGAGTGCGACCTCATGTTCCGCGACCTACTCGTGCGTGAACCGATTATCAGCATCGCCGAAACCGTGCTTGGTGAGCATTGCCACTGTATCGCCCAAGGGTGTATTCTCAACCGAAAGGATTTAGGCATCAACCGCTTCCACGTTGACGACGGTGTGGAATTTCCCATCACACCTCAGATGGAGCGGCACGATCCGAGACTACGGATGCCTGTGTTCCGTATGTCCGTCCAAATTGCCTTGACCGATCAGGATGATGTGAAATACGGTCCGTCCCAATTCGTTCCCGGTAGCCACTACTCTGGACGACAACCCGATGAACCGGAGCAGCCAACTTTCGAGGG
>JAJECD010000402.1 GCA_022822215.1 Candidatus Poribacteria bacterium
TTTCTTGAATCAGTGTCTGGGACGCCCTTTGATGAAACTCAAAGACCTCGTCCTCGCATAAAAACAGGTCTATAAAAAAAATCTAATTAGCACAAGGCGTTAATTTTGGACCTCCTGTCTATCGTCTCGTCTGATCGGAGGGATCTCGGCTTACGGGAGAACAACTTCATCGAGTTCAGTTCTTGTCCCTTCAAGCAGATTTGAATCTCGTGCTTCTTTTGCAATAGTCATTTGGATGAAGAAATCCACATCTGGTATGAGTTCTGCGTAAGCGTTTAACTCTCCTAAAAGCTGCATTGCTCTTGCCATTAGAATATTTATCTGTGGATTTTCCCAAGCAAAATGACGATTCACAAAAGAGGGTGTGAAACTCTTGTATTTTTGTTGTTGTCTGTATTCGCCTGCTGTAAAGTTTCTCATATTATCATTTTTTTCTATTTTTGATAATAGCGAGAAGAGTAAAGGCTATGGCGTTGCGCTTATGGCGTTTCGGACCTCGCTAACAATCGTATCAGGTTCAATACCCTCACCTTGTCCCTCAAAATTGAGAAGGATACGGTGACGGAGGGCGGGGAGTAAAACGGTATCGATATCCGTAAAGGCGACGTTGTAGCGTTCATCGAGGAGTGCGTTGATTTTGGCGGTCAAAGCGATGGCTTGCACGCTCCGGATCCCTGCGCCGAGATGCACGTAATTTTTCACGATCTCCGGTGCGTTCTCAGAATCGGGGTGTGTGGCGCGGACGAGTTTGATGATGTGGCGTTCGACATGCTCGGCGATGATAACTTGTGGAACGAGGCGGCGCATTTCGTTTAGCGTTGCAGCATCCGTCACTTTATCTATCGTGATGTCGGTGCCGGAGGTCGTGCGGCGTAGGATTTCCACGATCTCGTCTTCGCTTGGGAAGTCGATGAGGAGTTTGAAGAGAAACCGATCGAGTTGCGCCTCTGGGAGCGGATAGGTGCCTTCCATCTCCAGTGGGTTTTGTGTCGCTAAAACGCAGAACGGTTCTTCTAACGTGTGACTGGTGCGTCCGACGGTAACAGTGCGTTCCTGCATCGCTTCAAGGAGTGCGGATTGCGTGCGGGGTGTGGCGCGGTTAATCTCGTCGGCGAGGATGAGTTGTGAGAAAATGGGTCCCTCTTGGAACTCAAACTGCCTTCTGCCGTGTTCATCTTCGACGAGGAGCGTTGTACCTGTGATGTCGGACGGCATCATATCTGGTGTGAATTGGATGCGTTTGAAGGAGAGATTAAGTGCTTCGCTGAGGGTATGGATGAGTTGTGTTTTGCCTAAACCGGGGATGCCTTCAAGGAGGGCGTGCCCGTTGGCAAGTAGACAGAGGAGGACACCTTCAATAATCGCATCTTGACCGACAATGCGCTTTTGGACTTCGGCTTTGATGTTGTAAAAGGTTTCTCGGAACTGCTGGATTTGGGTCTCTAAGTTCATATTGTTGGGCGAGGTTAGAAACCTCGCCAGCAGGTGAGCAAACGACACACTTGGCGCGCGTCTATCTGGGTGTGAGAAATCTTACCAGTTATCTCTGGTAACGTAGAGGGAACGGTTTTCCATGGGGAGTGAGATATGCTTGCCGCCGAGTCGATGCGATTCAATCATGCCCATGAGTGTCTCTTGACTGCGCCTCGCAAGGTGGACGGGTCCCTTCGTCTCCCTGTCTTCGTCAAGGGCTTCGGCAATATCAGTGATACCCATAACCGTGCCAGTGGCGCGAGAGGTTTCTGGAAAGGGAACTTCTTCAAAGAAGGAGCCGTCCTTTTTACGGAACTGGATTTCCCGGCTGTTGTTCTGCACACGGATTTTGCCCTCCGTGCCGCAGACCTCGTATTCGGGTCCCGTACCTGCGGTGTTGTAGCCGTGGACCCCGTTGGCGTAACGGATGTAACCACAGGCGATACCGGGATCGGCGTTGAGGCGGTTACCGTCCCAATCTGAATCTTCGCATATAATGGCACCTTGCACAAAGTCGACCTCTGGATCACCGGCGAGGAAGAGGAGCATATCAGCGGCGTGGGTCAAGCCCCAGAGCGCGGAACTCGCGCCGTATTGTGCGATGGAGCATAAGACCCGACCGATTTCGCCTGCATCGACGAGTTCGCGGACTTTGCGATAGATCGGCATGTAGCGACGCTGTGTGCCGTAGTTGAACTTGACCCCGTGCTTTTGAACGATGTCTACCATGATGTCTGCCTCTTCCATCGAACAGCAGAGCGGTTTTTCGCAGTAGATACCTTTGACCCCGTTCTCAGCGGCAAAGACAGTCATATCGGCATGTGGACCCGGACGCGTGGCGATACAGACGATGTCGGGTTTCTCTTTTTCGATCATTTCTTCGTAGTCTGTATAGGCGCGCTCGGCTCCGTAGCGTTGTCGGATGGTTTCCGCTTTTTCGGCGAAGACATCAGAGACAGCGACGAGGTCTGTCCGTTCACAAGCAACAGCGGCGGCTGCATGTGAGAAGGGTTGCCAGATAAAGGCATCGGCGCGGCCTTCAACTTCATCGTCAATGGTTGCGCCCATTCGTCCGCATCCAATAAGGCAGGCTTTGTATCTGCGTGGCATGGTTTATCTCCTATCTGTCCGTTTTCCTTGTTGATAGTATGTTATCAAAACCGGAAGTGCTTGTCAAGACTATATCTTTTTCAATTAAAGATATGGCGAGGTTAGAATGCACGTCGCATGAATCAGAATCAGAATCAACGGTATGAAGTGCTTATGCACTTCCCCGGGTATAAAGCCTATAAAGGCTTTACCGGGTATGAATGCCGTATGGCATTCCCCGGAGCGAGTACGCCGCAAAACCTCGCCAGCGAAGGGATGGATATGCGTGTTTTACTCACCCGTGTAGAGTTTTCCGAAGTAAGGGCGGTAGCCTGCGGGACCGGGGTAGCCGTTCCAGTAAGTGGCATCAGTGGGAAAATCGGCTTTGCCGCCGCTACGGAGCCATTTCATCAATGACGGATCGGTACCGCGGCGTTCGATTTCATCAACAGCGGCGGCGTGGAGTTTCGCAACGACATCGGGATGCTCACTCGAAACGTCGTCTAATTCACCGAGTCGGACGAGTTTTGAATTTTCAGGGGTTATTCCAACCTCTAAACTCCACTCGCGGGTGAAAATAGTGAACAGATTGAGGTTCGGATTTTGTGCGGCGTTCTCCCACCGTTCAATACTTCCACCTGAGAGCGCGAGTTCTCTATCACCAGATTCTCCATTGCGGGCAGGCGTTAGGATGTCGTGTCCTTCGATACCGTCGGGACGTGCCTCACCCAAGATATTGAGAATTGTCGGGAAGAAATCCTGGGGTTGCACAATGACGTTGCTTCTGCCCCGACCTTCTTCACTGACACCTTCCGGGAGTCGGATAAAGAGGGGGACGTGTGTCTCCTGCTGGCGTACGGGTTGTCCTTTGCCAAATCTACCGCGCTCACCGACATTTGTGCCGTGGTCGGCAGTAAAGATGACGGCAGTATTTTTATCCAGCCCAGTGGATTCGAGTGTGTCAAGGAATTGTCCGAAGCAGTGGTCCATCCATGTCGTTTTCGCGGCGTATTGCGCTTTGATGTGTTGTTTCGCCTCATCTGAGAGTTGTGCGTTCCCGCGTGCACCGAGGCTGCGTGGATCTACACGACCGTCGTAGCCGGGACGGGTATCGTATTTTTTCATGAATTCAAGGGGGGCGTCCCAAGGCTCATGAGGGTCAAAGCAGTCTACCCAGAGGAAGAAGTTGTCTCGTTTGGCGTTATCTTTGAGGAATTGCGCGGCGGTGTTGAAAAGTCTCGCGCAGTTCCAATCTTCGGGATTTTTGCGGTTTCGGTTGGCGCGTGCGTAGCTCCGAAGCATGCCTGACTCGGCGGCTTTGTCGTCGATACAGTCAAAAAGTGGCTGGCGGGTCCAGTTGTCGGGCCATACGACGGTGTCAGTGATCCAGTCTCTATCGACTTCTGCGCCGCGAACGAATGTCCAGGCGTGGAAGGGCCAGTCGAAATTATGTCCACCGTTGACGAGATGCGGTGTATCGTGAATAAGTTGTGTCGCATAGCCGTTTTCTGCGAGCGTCCACGGCAGCGTTTGGCGTTCGTGACGGAGCGGTTTCCACGGGTGGATCGGCGCGCCGTATTGTCCAGTGATGACATCCGTCCGATACGGGATTGTCGGAAAACTGGCACAGAAGGTGTAGTCGAAGGCTAAGGCTTTGGAGGCGAACCGATCGATGTTCGGTGTCTCTATCCAATCATTTCCGTTTGCGCCGATGTAGTCATAGCGGAGTGTGTCGATGACGATGTAGGCAAGATTCATATAGTGTTCTCCATTAGTTTGAAATCGGGCGAGGAGACCTCGCCCCAACGTATAACTTTACCATTTTGGGATTGCGCCGAGCAGCAGTTTCTGTTGCGGTGTGCCCTCTTCCCGGAGTTTTGTGACGCGGGGACCGTCGAAGGGTTCACGGGATTTCATCCATGCATTTTGATAGCATATGAGACAGACGCGTCGGCGTTGTGCGGAGGTATTGGCGGCACCTCGATGCCACGTCCAACCGTCGAACATGACGGCTTGACCTGGAGATACAAGTACCCGTTTTTCGTCTGGCAGTTCAACGGGGCTCGGCGGTGGTCGAAACGGTGCCCTGTGGCTACCGGGTTGGATGACAGTCGGACCGGTATCATCTGTGATTTCGTCGAGATAGTATCCGCAGTTAATCTGTGCAGGGAGGCTGCCATAAGGTGTTCCATGGGGTGCTACGGGCCACGGACCGTCACGATGCCAATTCTGGTCAGGCGTTCCGGGTTCGGTGATACGTGCTGTTGCGCTGTGGAGTTGGACGCAAGTGCCGAGTATGGCTTCCATCCGTTTTAAGACGGGTGGATTGTCAAGTAGGAACGCGAACCGGTCGTCTTCTTCAAGCAATTCACCGATGAATTGGCTTTTATCGTTGCGCTCGTAGCTTTCATCGAGTGCCTCGCGCAGCGACGCAATCTGATTGGGGGTTGCCGCGTTATCGACGATGAGATAGCCCCAATTCAGGAAGAAGTTGACCTCTTGTTGGAGCTGGTGATCCAATTCGACATTGAGTGTTGGGGGGACGACGCTGGGATTAGCCATCGGTTATGCTTCCTTTATTGCTTCTTGGTCGGCGGTTGCCCATTCTTCCCATCGCTCTTCATCGGAGTGAAGGAAACCGGAGTTGCATCGCGGTTGTAATTGTTCATCGACCCCGAGGAGTCGCATGTGTTGATGATTATTGGCGGCTTTTGCTGCTGCAATCAGGCGTTGCGTGTGTGGTCCTGTGTGATGGTCGGTGTGTTTCAGCCATGTCAGATTGTAATAGATGCTGAAGAAATAGCGTAACTTTCCAGAAGTATTCGGTGTACCGGAATGAATGAGTCCATTGTGTGTAATGACGACATCACCGGCTTTCATGTGGATCAGCACTTCATCAGGATGCGGTTTTGCGCGTTCCGTGTCTACCATCGTAATCGGTTTTCGGTGTGAACCGACGATCACGCGTAGCGGTCCGAATTCGTCTGTCAGGTCTTGCAAGTAGGAGATGGCGTTAATAGCGTTTGGACGGTGATAGGCATCGGTGTACGGCACGTGTGCCCATCGGTCCCGGTGCCACCCTGAGACTCTGCCTTCCGCTTTCTCTTCTTCAATGGATGGGAACGCAGCGAGTGTAAGGTTGTCTAATTGCACGAAGGGTCCCATCACCTTTTCTATAAACGCAAGGATTGTGGGATGTGAGACAGCGGGCCACATCAATTTGGGCGCGAGTTCAAGTGTGTTGCCGAACCATGTTTGTCCGTCGTTGGCTGCAGAGAGTTCGGCGTGCTTTTCCCGCCAACTTTGCATCTGCGGTTCGTCAAATACTTTCTCAAAAATTGTGAATCCATCTTTTTTATATTCTTCAAAACGTTCGTCAAGCGTTGGCATTGGAGTGTCCCTGTTAATCATTACGGCACACGGTGTGCGCCTACTACTTTAGCGCAGTCCACTTAGGATTGCTTCGCAGAGTTCCATGGTTTTAACAGCCTCATCGAGGTTCGCAGCTGGGAAGGAGACAGGTGTATTGGACTTGACACAATCGAGGAAGTACCGATTCTGTTCGACGGTGCCGTTGCCGGTGTTGGCGATTTTGTGTTGTGTGCCATCAGAGAAAACCGTGCCTTGGGAGACCCCTTCAAGATAAGCGGAGATGTTTCTGCCGTGAATTTCGTAGCGTTCGAGGCGTGCATCGGTGGTATAGTTGGCGATGTGTTGGGCAACACACCCGTTGTCGAAGAGGATGAGCGCGGCGTGGACATCCTTGTAGTCGGAGATTGTTCGTCGGACGACGCTATGGACTTCTTGAACATCGGCTTCAGCGATAGCGCGGATGGCGTCGAGGGCGTGAATGGGGGTCTCCAGGAACATGTTGTCCATCAGGTGTTCAGGGAATTTGCCGCCTTGTGCTAATCGCGTGATGCTCTTGTGGAATTCTCCAACGATTTGCGTGACGGGTCCCCGTGCGGTGACGTGCCGTTTGGCTTCAACGATAATCGGATGAAAGCGCCGGTTCCAGCCCACCATTCCTTTTGCTCCTGTCCGTTTTGCTGCGTCGCGCAATCCGACCGTTTCTGCAACGCTCATCCCCGGCGGTTTTTCTAAGAGCGTGTGGACCCCGCGTTCAAAACACGGGAGTGCCGCCTCGCCGTTGAGGTGCGCAGGGGTGGCAACGAAGATAGCGTCTAAGGTTTCACCATCTAACAATGCTTCGATGCTCTCGTAGCGTGCCGAGACGTTGAACATATCTCCGGCATTGTTCCGCGCCCCTTCAATCGGATCGCAGACAGCGACGAGCGTTGTGTCGTCAAATTCTGAAAGGATTTTCATGTGTCCGCGGCCTCTACTGCCGCAACCAATGACAGCAACTCGTAGTTTTGACATAGTTTTCTCCTCTGATTAGCGTCGGATATGCGGTGCTTCCATGACCTCGCGCTGTTCGGGGGACATATCGTCAATATAATCTGGATATGAGATTTGGTGCGCCCCTGCGCTATAAGCTTGGAATCCCGGACTGAATTTGTAGAGAAGTGCGCGTCGCTGATGGCTCCCTTTCCATGGGAGTGTGCCGTGCGTCAGTGTTTCGGTGAAAATTACGGCATCGCCTGCCTTGGCGTTGACTTCAACGACGTGTTTCTGGTATTGCTCATATCGTTTCATGCCGCTTGGGCAGGGAAGGTTTGCCTTGTGGCTTCCCGGAATAATGGCTAACCCGCCGTCGCCGGGACCTTCGTCAGCGAGCATGTATTCCACGACTGTCAAGCCTGTGTATATGCGTCCGTATTTGAAGAAATAGGCTTCGGAGAAATTGGGACGTTCAATCCCGCCCCCGTGGAGTGTTCCGCCCTCTGTGCCTTTCTCCATGGCGATTAATCCGGGTCCGTGGTCGAGTCGGTATTGTGTCCCTAAGACCTCTTCAAGATGCGGTTTAATCTTGGGGTGCACGAGCAGGTTGCGGAAAGGATCACACCAAGGTTTTTCCCATGCCAGCATGCCACCCATGTCCATGCGGTGTGCTGTGCCAGCGAGTGCCGCCGACCCGCCTGCCAAAGAACTCTCGCGTTCTCTCAGCACCTCAATGTGGTGGTCGATGGCTGCGTTGCATGCTGTGACTTCTTCGGCTGTTAAGGCATTTTCGATAATGAGGTATCCTGTCAAATCGAATAGATATTTCTGATCTTCGTTCATCGGTAGTTTCTCCTGTTATGGCACACGGCGTGCGCCTACTACTTTAGCCTGTTGCTTCTTCGATACTTTGAGGTCTACCGGTTACGTCGCCCCCGAGCCATCGGTAGGGACGCGGGTAAAGTGCTAAAGATCTATCCTCTAATGGGAGTTTGATGGGAACACTGTTTCGGATCGCGGAGCGTTTTGCGGCGATTGCGACTTCCAGTGCCTGCCGGAGGTCCGCCCCGGTAATCCATGGCTGCCCCTCGCCATCGACGGCAGCCCAGAAAGGAACGGATTGAACCGGTAAGATAGTTAAATTCGCTCCACGGATACGAACTATAGTTGGGTTCACACCGGATACGATTGCCGTGCGGGTCGTAGCCTTTGAAAATCTCAGGCGGGTTCCAATCCCAACGGACAAGGCATTCGTCTGTCCAGACATCTACGCCTCGACAGGCCGCAGCCGATGATGGCTACACGATATTTGGTGTTGCTCATTTCAAATCCCCTGATTTTGCATGTTAGCAACCTTGCAAAAGTGTGTCAAGGAAAAAGTCAGGGCAAAAACCGAAAAAAACGTGCTTGTTTTTTTTCGATGTTTAGTGTATAATGCGTTTAGGTGAAACCTCAGTTATTGTGTTGTTTTTGAAGTAACTACGCGACAATTGACTCCTCTTATTTACGTTGGGGTAAGGGAAAATGGAGACCACAAAAATCGAAAAACGGCTCAATAGTTATGTGCCGGACCTGAGTGTGCCTTTTGAGGACTTACAGAAGCAGTTAGCTGCTTTCATTCAATCCGAGCGCGAGCACTTAAAAGCCCGTATCCTGGAGGGCGAAACCGGGTTTGCGGCTTGTAAAGCCCACGCCGGGATGTGGGATGCGGTTATTCAAAAGGTTTACGAGGTAGCCTCCTTTCAGATTTGGGATGAATACAAGAAACAGATTGAAGTGCTAAAGATGCTTCCCGATGTTGACACGGATGACTTGGAATCGGAATTAGAAGACTGGCTGCCGGATGTCGCACTCTATGGCGTTGGCAGCTACGGTAGGAATGAGCTCTGCTATTTTTCGGATGTTGATGTTGTATACACCTCTTCTGTGGACTTAGAGGATATTTACGATGAGAGTACGCTTGAGCTGATCCGATGGTTCTACGACTTTTTTGACAGTCTTCATTCAGTGATTCCGGGGTTTGAATTCAGTTTTATTTACCGTCCGCTTGCAGATATAGCGAAGTGGAACTATCAGGATATGACAGCCTTGATTGATATGCGGTTTATTGCTGGCAATGTCGAACTGACAGAGCAGTTCCGAAGAGCCGTCCACTCTGAGAAATCGGATATTTCCTTAGTGCTGGATTTACTGAAATCAAAAGCAGATTCGTTCAAGGCATCTGAGGACACGATCTATCTGAACCAACCGAATGTGAAGACCGGCCGCGGCGGATTACGCACCCTTCAATATGCCTTCTGGATATGTGGCCTTCCGGACTTTACATCCATTCCGGATCTCTACGGGCGATACGATGACGAGCAGCTCATGCCTTCCCTTGATTTCATGTTTAAGGTCCGAAATCTTCTGCATGTACTCGCCGATGCCCCCCATGATGATCTCTCCTATCATCCGGAAAGAGGGGATGCGCTTCAGACGGAAGTCGCTCGGGTCCTCGGATTCACAGATGGAACAGACGAGGGACGTTATGCCTTTATGGCAGAATATTATACTAAGGCGAAATATCTCCATTTCAAGGCAGAACTTCTCATCCGGAAAATGTTAGCAAATGGGATTCCAATCTCGGAGGTGCTTGCTGTCAGAACCGATCTGTTGTATTGCATGGATAATAACTTCGGTGAGCTTGATACCAATGAACTTTTTCAGCTGTTCACCTATTTCCAACAGTATGATTTTGAGATTGATGCGTCTCTTTCTACATTTATTTCTCGATATGTGCATGCGTTTGATTGGCGTTCGTTTCAGAAGCGGATGGTGGAATTGATAAACACGCCGGGAGATGTTGAGAAGACCTTGACCCGTCTACACCGACTTAATATTCTGTCGCGTTTGGGTGAAGGTGGGGCACTCTTTGAAAAGGCGATGATGACCCGAAGCGAACGGAGTCTGGATCCATATACAGTCGGGAAACATACGCTCGTTGCGATTGGTTATCTTGATGAAATCCGGGCAACAGAGCCGAGTAGCCCGTTTGGGGGTGCCCGATTTAGCTCGCCGATGTCGCCATCGCCGTCTTCTGAATTGGAAGATCTTAATGCGGCGTTTCGTTCTTTGTCGGATCCAACGCCGCTCTACATGGCACTTTTCCTCCATGATATAGATAAACCCGATCCGACCCATCCAGCGACCGGTGCGGAGAAAGCGGAACGTATCGCTCCGGCATTCGGCTTCAACTCACAACAGACAGATGACATTTGCTTCCTCATCCGAGAACACTTGGAGATGATAGATTTGGCACGTTATCATCATTGGGATGAAAGGACGATTTCCGAATTTTGTAAAAGAGTGAACTCTCTGGAGCGTTTAACGGCACTCTATCTACTGACGTATTGTGATTCCAAAGCCAACGGTTCACAGAACTTCAGTCATGTGGTTAAGCATAACCTGAAGAGTTTGTACGAAGCCGCACGGACCCGCTTTGTTGGGCAAGAAGAGACCCACTGGGGCACCTTCGCCCCCGTTGAGGAATTCCAACATTTTCTTCACCACATGCCGGTTTCCTATCGTATTGGTGTTGCCCCAGAAGATATAGCGATGCATATAAAGATGGTGGGTCAAATTGAAAGTAGTCCGACAGCGGCAGAAGGGATGCCGAGTACCGGTGTCATTCAATTTGTTGACAGACCCGGATTTACGGAGCTCCATCTATGCAGTCCGAGTCTTATCGGAAAATTGCACACAGTGAGCGGTCTTTTCTTCGTCAATGGGATAGATGTTCGGGATGCGCGTGTCTATACTAAGCAGGATACTAACATTGAACTGGAAATCTATCGGCTCGTGCATCAACCGCTGCATCATAGTGGGGAGCCGATGCCTCTGGATGAGGAACTCAAGCGCGATCTGGATTTTGACATCCGTAGTCTATTGGCACAGGAAGTAACCCTTGAGGAGGTTTTTGAGAGACGCTACGTGAATATGGATGGGACGTGGCTGGTTGACGAAGTTAGTGTTGAGACAGCGCGCAGCTACACGGAGATTGTCGTTGTCGGTGAAGAAAAGGTTGGATTTTTGCATTACTTCAGCGGTATTCTTGCGAAACTCGGTTTAAATGTTGAGATGTGTAAGTGCTCAGGCTTAGGTGGGCAGGCGGTTGACCGATTCTATGTGCAGCCGGTGGCTGATCCGAAAGCCGTGCACGCCGATATTATGGCGGCATTGGACGCTGAAAACGGAAAGTAGATTTGGCTGAGGGGAGATATATGAAGCAACGTGTACTCATTACCGGTGCCGCTGGGCAGGTCGGCACCGCGCTCTGGCAGGCATGGGAAAAACAGGATACCTATACATTAACGTTGATGGATATCAATCCGATTGTGCAAGCGGCATCGCGCGTGGTGACGGCGGATATTCGTGATTATGCTGCGATGAAAGAATTGTGTCGAGATCAAGATGTCTTGGTGCATCTGGCTTACGTCCGTCAAGACTCGCTTGGGAAGAACCCTGGTGAAGTGAGCGACATCGGAGCATCTATGACGCTCTTTGATGCTGCACGCGAGCAGGGTATCGAAAAGATTGTTTATGCGAGTACGAATCACGTTTCAGGGTGGAATGAACGGTTGAGTTCTCCACCTCGGTTCTCTACCGGCGATCAGTTTCGTCCTGATAGTTGGTACGGCGCGATGAAGGGGATGGCGGAGATTGCTGGACGCTATCTCGTTGATGCACACGATATGCGGTTCATTAGCATCCGGATCGGGACTTTCAGCGGTACATATCAACCGGAGGGGATACGCCACTGTAGCACGCTCCTAACACCGCGCGACTGTGTGCAACTCTTTGGATTGGCTGTGGATTACGACGGACCCGTCAAATGCTTGATTACTTATGGACGTTCTGCGAATTCTGATGGGTATCAGCAGAGTTTCCTTGATATAAGCGGTGCAGTCGAAGTGTTGGGGTATCAACCGCAGGATAATTTGGTTAAAACGCATCTTCATAAGTTTCTGTCGGAATAGTTATTGGCTTGTTCGTTAGGTGCCTTATGCGTGAAAATCCCGACTACAACGATGTCTACTATCAGAATACGACGACCCACTCGAAAATAATTGATATTGTAACGAAACGTGTTGTGCCGCTAAGCGAGTTGGCTGCGCCGATTGATTGGGAAGCGTTCTTCGGGAATGCGTATCCGGTAGAGATAGAGGTTGGGTTCGGTAAGGGACGTTTCCTGCTTGAAGCGTCAAAACGACATTCGCAGGTTAACTACATCGGCGTAGAGCGTGCACAGAAGTACGTCGAATTGACGCGGGAACGCTTTGAGAAGCATATCCGGCATTTCGGGGTGGATAGAGCGTCTGGCACATTCTCAAATGTGCGTCTCGCTTGGACAGATGCAAACTATTTTGTGACTCGGTATGTACCGGCAGCATCTGTGCAGGCGTATCATATCTATTTCCCAGACCCGTGGCCGAAAAAGCGGCAGCGAAAACGCCGAATCTTTCGGAATCGGG
>JAJECD010000239.1 GCA_022822215.1 Candidatus Poribacteria bacterium
TTCTAACGCCTCTGCTTCATCTGGTGGTTCGGAAAAAAAATCGGTCAGACATCTACGTACGAGTTCCCAGTATGCATCCACATAGGGACGAGACAAAGGAACATTAGGGTCTTTTACAGCCATTATTATACCTCCGTGTCACACTAAGTTTTATAGATTATAGATTGGTGTTCCTTGACTGTGTAAAATTGGTGCAGGGAGTATTTCCAGTGCTGCTTCTGTATGAAAACTCATCTGATCAGCATCTTTGATGACTAACCTTTGTGGCCAAAGCGTAACGGGCCCAAAGACAACATCATAATTTCTATCACCATATAGCAAGTGAGACCCCATTTGATTACGGCAATACTCAACAAAATCCCGATAATCTGGGCTTGGACCGTCTGTCACAAAACACAAACTCAACAAAGACGCCAGACGATTTCTGTCCACTTCAAATCTAAGTACCACTGCATGAGCCGATTCTTTGTTTTTTTTCGGCAAGTATCTAAACTGTCTATCTGCCCAATCCTCTGCCTGTGTCAGGACAATTGTTAGATAAAAACCTTGACCGAAATCCGCCTTTGGATTACAAAGTGCCAGGTCAATGCTATGAGGTCTCGAATCTGAAGGTATGCTTATAGCTGACGCTGCGATATTAGTAGTCCCGTGATAAAGCACGAGGGGCCGATTCGTCCAGGCCACTAACGTTCTCCTTAATTTGCTTTCCTATTGTTAACATCATTATACCCCAGATAGCGTTGTAATGCTAATCTTTTGAATGTGTTTTTATCCATCATTTAAACACTGCTGTACGATGCCTCGATAGGTCTCTAAACCTGCGATTTCCAACCCCTTGACCTTCGCCAGATCGTCCCATTGCCGTAAAGTGAGTCCATCCTCGAAATACGGAATCTGTTCAAACGCCTCCCGCTCTTCGTCTGACATGTTACCGCCCTGAAGTTTAAGACTCCGTTTTGAGGCTTCAGATAGTCCGTCCCAATAAGACGGGTCGGTTGTACACAGGTACCTTTTTGCTGGCACATGCAGTCGGATAGGTGTGGTAACGGCTTCTGGGAAAAAGGGTCTCAGATATTGCGCGCCGACTTCCTCATGGCTTAGGTCTGTATTCAAAAAAGCCTCGCGGGCACTGTGTTCATCTAAGATAATATGTCCGATGTCGTGGAGCAATGCGCCGGTAATTAATGTCGGACTTGCATCGTTCTGCTGTGCAAGGGCAGCACATTGGAGGGCGTGTTCTAATTGCGTCACGACCTCATCGTAGAAAGACTGTCCACGGTCTTCCATGTAACTGAAGAGTGTGTCAATCTTTTGGTCCGCTCTCCCGCTTCTCATGCCTTGCGCGAGCCGGGGATCAATATACTTTTCAATATCGCTTGAAATCTGAAATTTATCATCAAAAGCCATGATTCACCACTTTTCCTTGAAAATGTGCTATTTTGCTGATTTGTTTGTCTCGGTTTGAGCCGTCTTTTGCGTATGCTGAGAAAGCCTGTCGCTTGTCGGCGTAATACCGTTCACGCCAGTCGCCTTGAGAATCGGCGTTGTAGGTGAGATAGATAATGCGTCTGGGTTGGTCCGAACGATTTGCTGGACTCTTGTGCGGGATGTAAGAACCAAAAAGAAGAATGTCTCCGGGATCCGTTGGTACAGCGGTCCACGTCATGGCAGCGGCGGTTTCAGGAGCGACACACCCTTTCTCGTCCAGGGCGATGAAGCCTTCTTGATGTCTACCGGACGCGAAATAGAGACAACCGCTTTCGGGAGTGGCTCTATCTACCGAAATCAAACAGGTGATGTGGTAGTCGATAAACTCGTAAGCAGGGGCATCTTGATGGGCAGCATAACCGCCGCCGCCCGGATATTTGTAGTTAATCTTCTCTTTATAGAGGACTGCCGGTTCACCCATCAATCCAGAAACCACATCTAACACCTTACCACCGGTTACAGTCGCTTTCATACCGGTGTGATACGGCACGAAATTTTCCGAGCGGGAGAGACGCGATCCATTGGGTGTGGATTCATAATGATGCATCCACTTGTCCTGTGTGGGTTGCCAACACGATATTTCAGAGACCCAAGACTGTAAGGCATCTATCTCTTTGTTAGAGAAAAAACCCGGAATTTTCAGGTAGCCGTTCGTTTGCCAATCTTGATGAAGTTGTGAATTGAGGCGATTCTCCATAATCTTTTTCCTTGAAGCAGGTCGTCTTAGGTATAAGCATAGCATAAGAAGAGCCTTTTGTCAAGTTCTATTGAATAGAATGGAAAAGCATTATCTTATAGTAAAGCCTACAATTAAATGGACACTCAGAAATTGGCGAGGTTAGGAAACCTCGCCAGCGGCGGTGAAGTATTAGATCCTATTATGTTCACATATTTTTGGACTTTACTATAAAAAATAGGCTTGACATTTACATGAAAAGGTGGTATAAAGTGTGCAATAGTTGAACGTTAAGCCTTAGGAGGTTGATTGTGCAAACTTCAACACTTACTCCGCAAGAAACCCCTGCTGGTTCTATCACAATTGAAGAATTACCGATGGAAGCGGTAGCAGAAACCGAACTTGTTTACCATCAACTCTGTCGCGCTGATGACTTTGAAGACCTCGAAGGCAAACCTTTCCACGTTAACGGGACCCACCTTGCTGCTTTCAAGTTTGAGGGCAAATTTTACGCCGTTGATAACCGTTGCCCACACATGGGGTATCCTATGTCGAAAGGCAGTATCCGAGACGGTGTCCTCATCTGCCACTGGCATCACTGGGAATTCGACCTTAAATCAGGTGGGTGCTTTCTGGCATCCGGTGATGATCTGAAAGCATTTCCTGTCGAACTCAGAGATGATGGCTATCTGTACGTCGGATTAGCCAAAGGTGAGCGGGAAGCCGCAAAACGACGGGTCATTGATCGCGGCAAGCGTGCTCTTGAGCGAGGTCTCAAAGATCGCAGTACCTTCTTTATCGCTAAAGCTGTCACAGCACTTCGGGACGCAAGCGCGACACCGAGAGAAATCATTCAACAGGGACTTCACTACGGGGCACATAAAAGTAGTGAAGGGTGGTCGTCCGGTGTTGCTATTCTTACCCTTGCAGCGAACCTATGGGACGATGTTGATCCAAAAGACCATAACCTATTTCTCGTACACGGGTTGAGCCAGATTAGCCGTCGGACGACTGGAAGCTCACGTCCGTATCGCGCGGCGTTTCCGCAAACGAGCGAGGCGCACGATCTGGAAACGCTCATGCGATGGTTCCGCTATTTTATTGATAAACGGCACGCAGGTGCGGCGGAACGGATATTATTGACACTCAACGACCGCGGCTACGATAAATCTGTGATTGCGGATTTCGTCTTTACAGCAGCAACCGACTACTATTTCACAGGCGATGGACACGCCCTCGATTTTGC
>JAJECD010000065.1 GCA_022822215.1 Candidatus Poribacteria bacterium
TCGCTTCGCGGACATAACGCCGTTGGTTTTCCCAAAGTAGCACGGATTTGATTTGAGCCATTATCTAACCTCCATTATTTCGGTAGGAGACCGCACCTACCGAGTGTGCTTCGGACAGCCGCTATACCATCTTCCATGTACTCTCGGTTTGGTGGAAGATAGTCTTGTAGGCTTTCCCAGTCGTATTCGTTCTGTGTCGGGTCGTCATTTTTGAAAAGAATCTTGGTGCCGTAATCTTGGATTTCGTTGATTGCCCATTCATAGATGTAGAAACCGAAAATATCTGCGTGTAAGGAGATATTGTCCTGTCTCTCAGTAAGATACCGCTCCAAGACCACCTCAAACCGTTCACCCGTGAAAGAGACCAAATCTTTTTCAGGCGGACCTAAGCAGACCCCATCCCAATCAATCAGATGAAGCTGTTCTTCAGTATCCAGAATGAGATTGCCTGGGGTCGGATCACCGTGTGTAATGACAAAAGGTGTTTGTAGTGCTGCTGCCGAACGTCCAAGACGATCATATCTCTCAATTGCCTGTAAAATCTCAGATCTGTGTGCTGTCAGTCCGTCGAGGAGTTGTTTTTGATATTGATTCTGCGGTTGTCCCTTTTTCGTAGGTGCTGCAAGGACTGTGTTGAGTTCATGTCGTGCGGGAAGATCATACTTTGCGACAGTGAGGTGATTGGATACAATTGTATCTTGGCAGTTATGGATTGTCGCGAGTAGTGATCCGGTTTCTGATAGATGTATATCTGTAAAATCTTTTCCGACTTTCCACAGATCCCAGCGACTTTTACCTTCGATAAACGGAAATAACGCGACACGGAAATGATGCCACGGTATACTCAGTTCGCCCTCTTTTGTTTCCAAAGGCGCGACAACACCCGATATATTGCCTCTGTGTCGTAAAACGGACGCTACATGCAAGCGACTGTTTGGCACGGAAGTTGAGGCTTTAGCGAAGTATTTTTCGCCAGTTTCAGACAAGACAATATAACCATAACTATCTTCACCTTCTGGGAAAAAGGTTATGGATTGCAAAGGTAGATCATAGGCAGTACTGAGGTTTTGCAATAATTCTATTTTATCAAAGGTGTTGTCGACTTTCATATCTAAATTTCTCGAAATAACTATCAATTTCCGATCTTAACTCAATGCCCGCCATTTCAAAGGCATCCAACAAATCTGTGTAAGTTCCTTCACCACCGATAAAATTCCATAGTTCTTCTGCTATCAAAATATCGTGCTGTAAATCTAACATCCCTTTCAGCGTCCATCGTTCATAAGGTTTTGGTTCATAAGGATTGTAAGGGATGCCAATCATTGTATTTACAGATGCCTCTGGGTCTCGCGCTAATTCGGCGGCAGTCCACTCCAAGAGTGTTCGTTTAAATTCCTTGAAATTACCTTTGTTAGGTTTTACAGTTTTTAGGTCGAATAAAAACAGATCACCTTCATAGTTTTCCAACCAAATGTCCACCCGCGTCAGTTTTACTTTGTCTAAAGTTCCAGTTCGACAGACTTCCCTAATTTCCTGGATTTCCAAGGGTTTATTTGGATCTCTATCTGCGGTCCCTAACCCATCAATAATTGTTTGGATCCTTTGATGCGCTTGGGCACTGATTTCGTCAGCGGGTTTTACTTGAGTTTTTGCGACTCTAAACCTTCCACTCGCCAACGCAATTGCTACCGGTTCATAAAATGAGGTGCCAAATTTTGTATTCAAAGAGTGGATAAAAGAATATAAAGCCATCCTATCTTTACCAAGTAGACGATGGTGAAATGGCATATAACTTGTTTCAGGATTATATGACCGAAACTTTTCTCGCATACATTCCTTAATTTTTTCTTTAATCATCGTTTGCCGTTGTAGAGACATCCGTCACTCCGTTTTTTGTTTCAAGTGGAATATTGTCTCAGAATACGCTGCCTCTCGATTCTTTTCCGTGCGATTCAAGACAGGTCGTTTGTGTTGATTGACAATGGACATACCAGCGATTTCAGCGATAGTCGGATACATATTAAATTTATCGTTTGCTACAATAAAAACATCGTAATCATCAGCCAAAAATCGCTTACAATTTTTGAAAACCTCTGCTACGCCGTGAATATATGATTCTCTTGCTTCTCGCCCTTTTCCTCTAAATAGGGGGCCAATTTCTAATGCATCTAAACGTTTGAATCCAAAGAGATCATAGGCGTAAGCGTGCTGTTCATGGTAATTGATAAGTCCAACATACGGTGGACTTGTAAAGATACCCTTAATCCGTTGTTTTTGGGCAGTCTCTGTAAAATTAGAATCTACCTGTTTCAATATCTTGAAGATGTCAATTGTCCGCGAATCACCCGTTATGCAATGTTGGAAAGTATTTGTTTTTAATTTACTGAATGCAATCCATCTTTGCACACTATCCTTACAGTACCGGTCCCACCATCCTAAAATAGAAAAGAGAGGTTTGCAGACTTTTCCATGCTTGCGGCAATAATAGGTTGTTGTTACTGGTTTTCGCAACGTGCCTAAATCTGCGTGCGTTGTGGCTCTACAAGAACGGATCGTGCGGCTTAAGATGAGCATCAACGCTTTTTGTGCTGATAGGTTTTCCACTTTGCGAATTTCGTTGTGGACAAAATCAATTTCTGCTCTGATTCCCGGAAGGTACCACTGTTTCATAAAGCGAGCAGAATCGGTTGGCATCTGTGTATCGATTTGGTACTCGGCAACAAGTTTGTGATACGTTTCCAAAAAAATGGCTTCCTTCTCAGCCCCATATTGTTTCTGATTGATTTCACCTGATCTGACTCGGCGTTTGAAAGACATTGGAAAGTATTGATTATTGAAATCCGTAAGCAATGCTGCGAGTTTAGATTCAAATTCAACTATTCCAGATGTAGCAACGACATTTTTGAGAGCTGCCGTGATTTTTTTGCTTTCCTCATACAAATGAGTCAAATTATATGTCGCCACCTTGCTATTGCTAATGAAAGCATTAAAAGCCGAAACGTCAATGCCAATTGCATGCATACCCAATTCGTTTGCTTGGACTAAGGTCGTCCCGCTCCCACAAAATGGGTCGAGCACAATATCGCCTGGTTGAAAATACACATCTTGCTTAAAGTTGTCAGTGTGTGAATCTAAAAAATATTCAACTAATTGGGGAATAAATTTGCCTTTGTACGGATGTAGTCTATGGACGTGTTTCGTTGTTTCTGCCTCTTTAACCTTTTCAAAAGACAACGTCCAGTTCAAGTCACCGCCGAGTTCATCTTTCCACCGTGTTTCTCTATGGTTCAGACTGTAATAATCCACAAGACTTTGCTTATGAACCAATGTTGCTCCCTTATCTACAACCGACTCAATCCTTCCATACTGGATTAAATAGGTGATATTTGCGGGTGTAACGTTTTTATTTAGATGTTCTGAGGCCCATTGGCTTGCTTGTTTAAGGGTCAAGAGCATTTTTCTCTATTTATCCTGGCACCGAATATTTGCCTGTTAGAAAACAGATCTGCGTTTGTGCAGTAAAGCATATCTGTTTGCTGGAACAGATATGCTTAATCTGTTGAAGATGGCTCTACTTTCTGGAGAACCACTTTAGTTCCATTCTTCAATTCCAACGTTTTGGCGATGTTTCCCATATTAATCGCAATTTTAAACCGTTGCGTTGATGTTGAGAACCGTCCCAAATAGTCCCCTTCAGGGACATCTCCGTAATTTTCGACGTATTTTATCTCAATCTTCTGTCCTGTCGCAAACGCTGCTTCAAGCGAATCACCGAGTTTCCAGCTGCGTTCGGTAAATGGGGCAATGACCAGATCGGTCACAGCATTACCGTGATCGTCTATTTCGGTGATTGTTCCGGTGAGTGATGTTGATTGAGAAGATTCAGGCGCACTCGTTTTTTGACTGCATCCAATAAAGAATGCCGTTGTCACGAGAATACCTATGAGTGTTAATTTCCAATAATACGAACAGGGTTGATAGTAAGATTTCACTGTTATACCTCCATAAATTTTTAAAAACTGTCTTAAGTATAAGGGAACGGCGGTCAAATGTCAAGCGGAAGTAACAGGACAATTCGATTTGACATGTAAGCAGATTCGTGGTATTCTCTTTTTCGCATGAGTTTCTTCATGGAAAATAAAAAGTTAATATCAGCAGCGGTCGAAAGATCGTTTATGAGCAAAATAGCCTCATTGTGAAGATTGAAGCATTGGAGATGAATATGTCGAAAAAAATGAGTCTTTGTGATAGGTTTTCAAAACCTGTCCATTTTGTTGGAATCGTGGTTCTGTTATTTGGAATCCTGTTGAGTTTTTCGGGTTGTGAAAAAATACAGATGCCAATGATACCAGATGCCAGGGGCCCAGATGTGGAACCACTTACAGTAATGACCTACAATGTTTATATTGGTGGCAGTGTAGGGGCAGTCTTGTCCGTAGAGAATCTATTAGAGGTTCCCACGGCAGTTGCGAGTGTGTACCAGAGCGTCATCACATCTGATTTCCCAGGACGCGCTGCAGCAATCGCCCGGTCTATAAAAACATATCAACCCCACCTTATTGGTTTACAAGAGGTTGCACTCATTCGCACGCAGATCCCAGGGGACCGGATCGCAGGGGGCACTGTTCCTGCTGAAGAAGTTGTCTTAGATTTTCTCCAAATTTTGATGGACGCACTCCGAGCAGAAGGTTTGCACTATCAAGTTGCTGCCCAGGTCCAAAACATTGATGTCGAAATGCCGATGTTTACTGATGCCGGAATTGTTGATGTCCGGTTAACCGATTTTGATGTCATACTCTCTCGCAGCGATGTCATAATATCACGTCCGGTGAGTGCGAACTACACAAACGCGCTTGCGATTGAAATGCTTGGGCTTGAAGTCCAAAGAGGATACACTGCTGTGGATGCCATTGTCTCTGGTACCACTTATCGCGTTGTCAATACACACTTAGAAGCATTTGTAGAAGAAGCTCGAGTTGCACAAACGCAGGAACTCGTGGATGTTCTTAGCGGGGAGACTTTGCCGATTATTCTATTAGGCGATTTCAACACGCCCGCCCCCGATGGGACGGCTTACCAAATTTTACTATCGGCGAGGTATGTTGACGTTTGGCAGATGGATTCTGAAGGAACCGGTAATACGTGTTGTCAGGACGATGATCTCCTGAACGCGGTGAGTGATCATTCTGTGAGAATTGACCAGATTTTCGTCCGCAATTTGGAACTTCCTGCTTCTGTTATGACGTACACCGTCGGGGATGAACCGTCAAGTCGGTTAGCCTCTGGACTGTGGCCCTCCGACCATGCGGGCGTCGTTGCACATCTCGTATTTGAATAATAACAGACGGTAGCCATGTAAAGAAAGTAAAGCGCGCTGCGATACGATGTAAAATTTGTCACAGCGCGCTTTTGCTTTGATGGATTGTATATCTATTCGGGTCCACTAATCTCAAATGCTGTTCCAGTCGTGTAAGTCTTCACCTGCCCGTCGCTAATTTGGAAGACCCCGACGCTTTTAATAGGATGGCGGTTCTCATCAAAACCGGAGATGGCTGTAGCCCCTTCGTAGTCAGTGATCGCCGCGATTGCATCCCGAATGGCTATCGGATCTGTCGAACCCGCTGCCTCGATCGCAATTGCCAAGATTTTCATGGCATCGTAGCCACCTGCAGCGATCCCGTTGGCAGGATTCTCAAATATAGTTTCGTAGGCAGAAATAAATGCTGCGTTATCTGGATCAAAGTTTGTACAATAATAGGTATTTTCAAGAGGCGTGTTGTCTTCCAAGACCTCAAACATTAGGGGATCGTCCATACCATCGCTGCCAATAAAGACGGCTTCGATTCCCATGTCCCTTGCCTGCTTCATTATGAGCGGGTTCTCCGGTGGGAAACTTGCAAGGAAGAGGACATCTGGGTTCGCCTCTTTGATTGCCATGAGTTGGGCATCGAAGTTTGTGTCCCCTTTTTCATAGACTTCTTTGGCAACGATACCACCTTCTTCAGATTGCTGCACCAAGTCCTCTATCGTTGCCTGCAGGTCGGCTTCACTGGCAGCCTTCCTAAGTGTGAGTTCTAAGAAATTTGCTTCAAATGCTTCAACAAAGCCCATAGAATAAACGTCTTCGTTCTGCCAGATCATTGCGGCACTTTTCGCGCCGAGTTCGTTCACGGCGAACTGTGCCATGAGTTTTGCCTGCAACGCGTTAGAACTCGCTACGAGGAAGAGGAAATTACCCGTTTCCGTCACGTTTGCCCCTGTTGCTCCTAAAAGAACGGGAATAGTCGCAATAGGTCCGACTTTCACAGCATGGCTCGAAAATAGCGGACCTAAAATCGCCACGACCTTCTCATCTTCCGTCAATTCTGTTGCCGATTGAACAACATCTTCGGTGAGTTCTTCTCTATAAACAAATTCGACCGGCATGCCGAGGACACCGCCTGTTTGATTGATTTCGGCTAAGGCAAGTTCGGCACCCTCACCAAAACTAAAGTACAATGGGTGCGGGCGAATTACGCCTACTTTTAGGGTCTCGGTATCGGGCGGCGTGACCATATCTTCAGTCATTCCGGCATCGGGTATCCGCTCGCATCCAGACAACACTGCGATTGAAAGTAAAAGTGATGCACAAAGCATCCACTTAAAAATTTTTGTATCCATGAGTATCTCCCT
>JAJECD010000115.1 GCA_022822215.1 Candidatus Poribacteria bacterium
TCAAAAACTATCCGAATACGATGATCGCGGGTTGGCATATTGAGGAACTGGTCTACTCCTCGTTCTATGGAGATGACCCAGACAGTCCGTACTACTCAAAATACCATATCAATGCACAACGTGGCTATGAAACACAGGTTATCGAAGCGCGGTTGCCGGATGTGGTTATGATTCACCTCACCGCCAGCGACGCAGCGATAGAGGAACGAATGGAGACAGATCCACACGAATATCAGATTATTAAAAAAGCCGATATTCCAGAACTCAAACGCCTCTTTCAAGAGGAGATTGATAGGTCCCTATTTGCGCAAAAAGGACGTAAGATTGTGTTGGATACAACGGAGAAGACTCCCACCGAATCGCTTGATGAGTTGCTACTGCTTTCCGAACCGCTCATCACGTTTGGTGAACTCGCAGTCCGAGCGATGGAGGTACCGGAAACCGATTATCAGGTTCGCTATGAAAATGGCGTTCGGAAAATCGGACCGGCATAGGAAGATGGCGAGGCACGGAGACCTCGCCGTTTTACGCCTATTGCGGTAGGTGCGGTTTAGAACCGCACCGGTTATCCTTGTGAAATCCCTGCGCAAGGCTTACCTACTCAGCGGATGTTCACGGTTTGTAATCGGGAAGGAGACGCGTCCGCCAGAAAGTTGGGACTCGTAAGCACCGAGAATCATCTCAAGCGCAGCAACCGCGTCTTCAGCGGCGGAAATCGGTTTTCGGTCATTTTCGATTGCATCAATGAGATCGCGAACAGCGAGTTCATTGCCACCGGAGAAAGGTGTATCGTCTAAGTCGATGGCTTCCCACGCTTGGTCTGGACTTGCGGGAACAAGGACGGGGTAAGGGTAGACCATGAGTCGGTTCGCAACATCACCGCGGAGCGAGAAAATACCGTCGCTGCCGACAATCTCCATGCCGTATCTACTGGAACCCGCCTGATCTCTCCGGGATACGAAGAAACCAGAGACACCGCTTTTGAAAGCGAGGTAGCTATTGATGCAATCCCCAGCAACAGGTCCAACGGGTTCGGTCGGTTCGTGGTCGTCGCCGTAAGCGATCTCTTTGCCGTTATTCGTGACATGAGACTGCATCCATGCGACATCCCCAACGAAGAAACGCATCATATTAAAAAGGTGGGTCCCGAGGACAATCATATCTTCACCGCCACCGCGATGGTCCTGCTTACCGCTGGCATGGATGGCTTGGACGGTGCCGATTTTTCCGTCGTCGAGCATCTTCTTAATCGCATGGGTTGCGGGGAGATAGACCGCCTGATGTGCGACTGCCACCTTCTTGCCGTGTGCTTTCGCTGTCTCCACAATCTTATCACCGTCTGCAAGTGTCGCCGTCATCGGTTTTTCAGAGTAAACGTGGCATCCTGCCTCAATACACGCAGTCACCATGTCCACATGCTCAGTTGTCCAGCGCGGACAGACGCTCACAATGTCAAGTTCTTCCTTTTCAAGCATATCCCGATAATCGGCGTAGCTGCGGTGCGCGCCCGCCTCCGCCGCGGCTTTTTCTCTACCAGCGGCATCCGGATCAGCAACAGCGATAAACTCGACGTTCTCTATATCTTTATAAGGGGTATGCAGTGCATGTCCAAAGTTGCCTGCCCCGGTATGCCCGATAGCGGCGGCGCGATACGTTTTCTGGCTCATTTTTTCTCCATTTCTGTGTTGCGGTTTAGTAACCCTTCGTCTTATCAACAACGTTCACCAACGGTTCATCTGCGATGTAGCGATGTAGATTGTCGATAAAAAGCTGCATGGCACGTCTCCGAATGTGCTGTGAAGCACCGGCACTATGCGAAGTTAAAATCACGTTTTCCTGTTCCCATAACGGACTCTCTGGGGGACACGGCTCCGTGTAGGTCACGTCTAACCCTGCCCCTGCTAATTTCCCACTCCCAAGCGCAGCGACCAACGCTTCTTCGTCAATAATCTTGCCGCGACTCACATTCACGACGTAACTATTGTCCGGCATCTGATTGAACTGTCCGTGTGATAGGAGTTTATGTGTCTCAGGGGTGCTCGGACAACATACCATAAGAATGTTCGCCTGCGCCAGAAACGGCATCAATCTGTCTAAGCCGTAGAGTGCCGAAACAGTATCGGGTTTGTCAATCGATTCAATATCCGCAGCGACGACCTCAAATTCAAATGCCCGCGCACGTGTAGCAATGGCTTTCCCGATCCCACCAAGCCCAAGAATGCCCATCGTCATACCGGCGAGTTCAATACATTGTGTGCGTTCCCAATGTTTTGTTTTCATAAATTCCAACTGTATTGGAATGTGTCGGGTAAGGGATAAAAGGAGCGCGAAGGCATGTTCGGCGATCTGTTTGCCGTATAAGCCACGACAATTCGTAAGGACAACATCGCTCGCTTTAAAACTGGGGTACATGAATCCTTCAACACCGGCATGCGGCTGATGCGCCCAACGCAATGCGTTTGCTTCAGGCATTGCGTCTTCACCGATATGCCCAAATAAGATCTCAACATCGGCGATATGTGCCCGCAAAGGGTCTCCCTGCGGGAGGAAACGCACTTCCACGTTCTCTGGAATATCTGATAACATCGCCTCAATTTCCGGTGCCTGCCGACTGCCAATTAAGACTTTTATTTTATCCATACGCCTCTCCTATCAGGACAGTACGATTCGTCAGATTTAGCTGCGTATCGCATCTGCGTGTTTTGCCCACTGAAAGTCCAATTCACTGATGCCGCCAGCATCGTGGGTTGTCAAATCAATCGTCACACGATTATAGACATTGAACCATTCTGGGTGATGATTCATCGACTCAGCGATCAGAGCAAGTTGTGCCATAAATCCGAACGCCGTAACAAAGGTATCGAACTGGAATTCCTTGTGTAATTTACCGTCTTCCACCGTCCAACCGTCAAGTTGTTCGAGGTTTTCCTGAATTTCAGCGTCCGAGAGTTTTTTCGCTGCCATTAAAGAATCTCCTTTAATTGTGATGTGTATTGGGATTGTGAAAGCCATTTTGTTCAGTATCGGCACTGACCAAACGGCATTGACCAAAATTGTAGTGGAAAATAGATATATATGCAAGTTAAAATAGAAGGAGAAACAATACCCGTGATTGTCCAATAGATACACTTTGGAGCCGTGTATATAAAAACTAAAATAGGAGAAACAAATGGCAGGTGCAACAACGCTCTATTTCCCAGAAGTCGGTCCGCAGTGGCAAGATTGGGTTCAGGTTACGAATGTCGGCACGGAAGAAACCCGTGTAACCGCAATAGCGAGACACGCCCGTAACGGACAACCCACTTGGTCAGAAGAGAAAACGATAAGTCCATTTGAATGTTGGACCCCCAACGTTGAGGCGATTAAAGAAAACTCCTCAATGCAGTTCAGTGCAGACCAACCGATTGTAGCCGAACGACACATGCACAGAGGCACGAATGTCCTCGACTTTATCGGTGCAGCCCCAGAATACGAGACAGTCGGGCAGCGCCTCTTCTTTCCAGAATTGGTATCAGGCGCACACGATTGGTTTCGAGTCCTAAACGTCGGCGAGGCGGATGCGCACGTCAACATTACTGTCCGAAACAGGAGCGGTCGGGTCCTGCGGCAACGCCACCATGCCATCAAGCCGTTCTGCTGTTGGGATCTCAACGAAGGCGTTATGGGGAACGTCACCGGTACGGTTGAGATGCAGAGTTCGCAACCGATTGTGGCAGAACGACACCTCCACTATCAAGGTGGGAAGACATCGGTTGGGCAATTTGGACAAGTCATCTCGGATGCCCCGCGCACGCTCTTTTTTCCGGAGGTCGGTCCGGCATGGGAAGACTGGGTCGTGATTGTAAACGTGGGAACGGAACCCGCTGAGGTAACCATGATTGCGCGTAAGGACGATAACGCACAAGCGACATGGACAAAAAGACATAGTCCGTTAGGACCTTTTGAATGCTGGACCCCCGATATGGACGACATCAAAGTGAAATCCTCCGTAGAGATTCGCAGCGATCAACCCGTCGTCGCCGAGCGGCACATGCAAAGCGGGACCGCCATTATCGACTTGCCCGGGGCATCAATGGAGGGGGGTCATATTGGTATCCGCCTCTTTTTCCCTGAAGTCGCAGCGGGTGCTCGGGACTGGTTCCGATTCCTCAATGTTGGGGAAGCAGATGCCCTCGTCAACATTATCGTTCGTAATAAAAACGGCGATATCCGTCGGCAGGTGCATCGCCAAATTAAACCCCTCTGCTGTGTGGATCTAGATGAAAGGGCAATGGGAAACGTCCGCGGCACAGTCGAAGTCCAAAGCACACAACCGATTATCGGTGAACGGCATCTACACTACCAGACCGGGCATAAAGGTGCGGTTGTTGGGGAATATGGGGTCGTAATAGGAGAGTAACACATGGCATGGATTCAGAGAGGAGAGAAAGCTTGCACTTAGCAAGCGAAAATTAGAATATGAATTTAGACAATAAGATCGCTATAGTAACAGGCGCTGGACAGGGTATCGGTAAAGCGATTGCCGTCAGACTCGCTAACGTTGGGGCAGATGTCGCTATCATGGATTTGAACATGGACGCAGCAGCAGCAGTGGCACAAGAGATCGAGGGCATTGGACGTAGGTCGCTACCTGTTCAAGCAGACGTCTCACAATCTGATGACGTTAATGCTGCAGTTGAAAAGGTTATTTCCACGCTCGGTCGTGTTGATATCCTCGTTAATAACGCCGGAATTGCAGGACGCACGCTTCCACTTACCGACTTAGAAGAAGCGGATTGGGATGCTGTGATAGGCGTAAATCTCACTGGCGTTTTTCTGTGTTGTAAGGCTGTGATTGGTCCGATGATCGCACAAGATTACGGCAGGATCGTGAACATTGCATCCATCGCTGGGAAAGAGGGGAATCCGACGCTGATTCCGTATTCGGTATCCAAAGGAGGCGTTATTACGCTAACAAAGGCACTGGCGAAAGAGGTAACGGATTATAACATTCGTGTGAATGCGGTCTCTCCAGCGGTCATCCAAACCCCGATTTTGGAAGGTATGGCGCAGTCGACGATTGATTATATGGTGGGTAAGATTCCGTTGGGACGCGTCGGGAAACCGGAAGAAGTTGCGGCTGTCGTGAATTTCTTGGCATCAGACGAGGCGAGTTTTGTGACGGGTCAGTGTTACGATGTGAGTGGTGGAAGAGCGACGTATTAGAGGATTGGTTGTCAGTTGTCAGTCATCAGTTTTTAGTTAAGAGGAAACTTTGTAACAATTTACCGATCCCTGGAATATTCCAAGTTTGGACAGATTGTTACAAAAGTGTCTCTTAACCGATAACTGACAACTGTTAACCGATAACTACTTATTCCGAGATACAGTAGAGATATTTACCGCCGCGAAGGTATAATTCGTTCCCTACAATCGCAGGCGATGCGTTGAAACTATCGTCCAACGTGTTTTCTGCTAAGATTTTAAATTCGGGACCCTGTTGGACAACGTTCACGACCCCATTCCGTCCAGCGACGTAAAGTCGATCCGCCGCACCAACAATAGAGGCATAAACGCCAGAAACGCCTTTCAAGCGTACGGGTCCATAGTGTGACGCTCCAGTTTCCGTATTGAAAGCGGAAAGGATACCGTCATTGCTTTTCAGGAAGTAAATTACGCCGTTAGAGAGCAACGGCGATGGGACATAAGGCATATCCCGATCGAATTCCCACACGACAGCATCTGACCCACTAATATTGCCTGTTGCCGATGCGAGGGAAACCGCCTGCAAGGCATTGCCTCGGAAACCGCTCATAAGGTAAACATATCCATTCGCAGCGACTGGTGAAGGAATGGAGTTGCGAGTCAAGCCGTCTCCCTCCCACAACAACTTACCCGTTGCGAGATCATAACTGCGGATACGGTTTGTTCCCGTTGTCACCACCTGTGGCTTCCCATCGTGTTCAACGACAACCGGTGAGGACCAAGTCGTTCTTTCATCGCGATCGGTTTTCCACAGCACATTCCCCGTCCGCTTGTCAAGAGCAGTGATAAAGGAGTTCCTTTCGTGATCCTGAAGGATAACCAGTGTGTCGTCGTAGAGTGCAGGAGAACTCCCTTCACCGAAGGTGTTGCTTTTATACATCGTGCCGACATCCTTTTCCCATTTCACGTTGCCGTCCATGTCGACACAATAAAGCCCACGTGAACCGAAATAGGCGTAGACGAATTCACCGTCAGTGACCGGCGAATTTGAGGCGTAGGTCGCATCTCGATGTGTTCCCTCGTGCGGTGTTACTACCCGGAGCGTCTTCTGCCAAAGCACACTGCCATCACTCCGACTAATGGCAAGAAGGTCAAATTTATATACCGGTCCGTCATTTTTTCCGCCCAAGAAACCACTGAATGGATTATCGTCGTCCTCAGATTCCGCTTTTGTGCCTTCAACAGCCGTCTGGATGAAAATTTTGTCTCCCCAGATGATGGGTGTGGCATGTCCTACGCCCGGAATAGCGATTTTCCAGCGTACATTTTCAGTCTCACTCCACGTGATTGGGGGATTCGCATCAACTGCGACCCCTGTCGCATACGGACCGCGCCAGTGATGCCAGTTTTTCTCAAAACCGACAGGCTGCGAGGCTATCGCTGCGACCGCAGCGATAGCAACAACACAGATCGTTAAAATTGCGATTCTTTTTATCATTTTAATCCTTATTCTCCTTATGATTTAGGTTAAAATGTCTTCAATAACAAGCGGTTGTGCCAGTTCAGCGTTTGCGGCTTCCAGTTTCTCACGACTGGAAACGGCACACACCGCTGCTTTATCTCGATTTCCCTCTAAGAGTTGCAGCAGTGCCCGCTTTACCTCAGTCGGCGTCGCACGGCGGAGTTGCGCATAGCGTTCCTCTCGCATCTCTCGCGTCTGTCCAACGAGGTGTTGACTCAACGCACTGCTTGCGGCTTGACTCGGACGAATGGGTTTCTCACCATCCTTCGCCGTAGCGATGATTGCCCGGTCTATATCTGTCTGTGTCCATTCCATCTGTTTAACGTAGTCAACAGTCTGTTCAAAGACGTTGATCGTGCGTGCAACATGAGGATCACGGAACGAAGACTGGCAGAGCACGGCATCATACGGGCTATAGGTGAACCTTGCGCCGTAAGCATTGCCTTTAAAACGGATTTCACTGAGTATGTAATCGAGCCGAATGAGATGCGCTCCGATAGTCAACAGCGTTGAATCCGGATGCGAATAGTGCGGTGCCGGCATCACGTGCGCGCAGTGCGCAATCTGAATAGGACCCGCCAACCCCTCCCTTGGCGGTGTCTCAAACTGCTGAAACGCAACGGTTCCCGAGGTCACCGGTTCATCCCGCATGGTGTCAAGCCACGCGCCAAGTTTCGTCCGCGTGGTTTCAAAAGCGGTCTCCGAACCCGTGAAACTGGCGGTCACCCGGCCACGCGTCAGCAAGAAATCGCGTATTCCCTCTATATGACCTATTAGGTCGGCATTAAGTTCGTCAAACCCGTTAAGGAAGGTTTCGCTATTGCGGAGTTGGGGCAACCCGTAGATTAATTCAGCAAGATGCGCATTTGACGAAAGCCCCCGTGAGGCGTGATGAATCGCCGTACTTGAACCATCGTGAATCATCTCCGTGCGATATTCCGCAACGGCTTGGAGCAGCACATCCCGAAGGCGTTCGGTATCGCGGGGGTTCACAGCGAAAAGTAGATCATGCAGCACATCCAAGGCAGCATCTATCTTGCCATCAAGTGCTTTGAGGTGAAAAGAGAGACCTTGCAAAGCCTGATCCGCCTCACGAGCGTGTGTAGAAAACCACGATGAGCACCCAATCCCGCCAGTGACGGCCGATGTCCGCTGTGCCATCGCTTCGTAATTCATATCGGCAGCACCGAGTTTGCCAATCGCATCGGCGTATCGGGGGAGATACGTCCAGAGCTTCTGTGGCAACCCCTGCAAGTCGAAATTCAATATGAGGTAGTTAATACCGTTGGCAAAGACATCGTTTCGCAGCAGTGCCTGTCCGCCGACCTGCTCCACCGTTGTTGGAATATGTCTCGGTTTTTCAGGCAGGTCACCGACCTGTAGCTGCGGCAGTCCCGCCAGTGCCTCCGGTGAATTAGGAATACCATTGAGACGCTCCAGCTCCGCAGCATCCGCAGCGATTTCCTGGACCTGTTCATCTGTCAGTTCGGCGCGTATGCCCTTCATCCGTTCGGCGAGTTCAGCATCAACTTTTTCCTGCATGTCCCGATCTGGGGACAGCACATTGGTGAGGCGATGCGGATTTTCAATGAGTTTTTCTCGGATAAGTTCGTTGAAAATTGATGGATTTTTCTGCCACTGTTGACGCACGGCGTTCAATGTTTGCCCCATCTTTAGGAACGTGTCCGAATCCTTCTCATATATCCAACCCTCAATGACCCGGTAGAGCATGCGGAGTGGGAACATCGATGCGACTTCTTGGTAGTGGTAAGTCGCTTGTTGGAATGCCGCTTCAACCTTTTCCCTATCAATTTCTGAATCCGCAATCTGTGTGAGGGTATCAATGACCAATCCGCTAAAGGCTTCGACGCGATCGGCTTCGCTTCCTTTGAGTGCGATGTAAAAAGTGGCTTCTGGTCCAATAGAACTTGCACCAGAGAAAACAATATCAGCACCGAGTTTGGCGTCAATAATCGCCTTACGGAGCGGCGCGGCTTCGTTACCCAGCAGAATAAGGCTCATAATACGCCCAAGCACCACCTCTTCTGGATCGGTCGCGTCTCCGATGAGCCAGCTGAGCATCAGGTACGTTTTTTCCGCAAGTGGTTCATCGGCACCAACAGGATAGGTATCCGTTGCCGTTCGCGGGGCATCCCATTTCGGTTGGTGTGTAACCTCTGGACGCAGTGGACGCAGCACTGTATTCGCTGCATTCTTCGGGATTCTATCTAATTTATCGGCAAGGAACGCGAGATAGTCGCTGGTTGGAATATCACCGTAGAGAACGAAATAGCCGTTGCTGGGGTGATAATAGGTCTCGTGAAATCCCTTCAACTGCGCGTAGGTCAAATCGGGAATGGCATCTGGATCACCACCGGATTCATTGGCGTAAAGTGTATCTGGGAGGAGTCGTCTCATCACTGAACGGTATAAACACGCCTCTGGGTCGGAGAAGGCACCCTTCATCTCGTTATAGACGATACCTGTTATCTTTAAATCGCCTGTCGGATTATCAGGATCGACAGGCGCGAGATGATGCCCTTCGCGTTTGAAGGTGTTTTCAGTCAACAATGGATGAAAGACAGCATCAAAGTAGACCTCCGCCAAGTTGAAGAGGTCTTTTTTGACGTTGCTCGATACTGGATAGCAGGTGAAATCAGAACTCGTCATGGCATTGATGAAGGTCGCCATGCTCATTTTAATCATCTCAAAGAAAGGCTCTTTCACCGGAAATTTGTGTGATCCTGCCAAGACAGCGTGCTCAAGGATATGGGGAACCCCTGTATCGTCTGATGGCGGGGTTGGGAAATTAATGGAGAAGAGGTTCTCAGTATCGTTTGTATAGAGATGTAGCAAGCGTGCGCCGCTCTGTTGATGCGCCAATTCAATCTTCACTGCCCGTAATTCATCAATTGGCTTGACGGCTTTGACCTCAAAGCCGTGCAGTTGTTCGCCGGGATGTAAGTCTATTTCCGGCATCCGAGTGGTTTCCAATATTTTGCCTCCGTGGTTTTATACTATTTTTTCGTTTTTGCTAAGTCGGCACAAACCAGTTCTTCGTCGTTCCGTGCAAAGACGTGTTTATAGGCAAATGCGGGGTGTGCCCATGTAACACCGCCTCTGCGGTTCAGTTGATCCCGCGTCGGTTCAATCAGTTTCGCACGACTGATGATATTCAGTCCTTCAGGCGTGAGGTCCGTGATGAGAAGTTCGCCGCGTTCATTGAACATCCAAATTCTGTTTTCTGATGATGCGGGGTGTTTGACAAGATGGATGGTGCTCCAGCGTGCTGTCGGCACGGCGGAGAGGTCTTCCCAAATCCGATCGCCGTTTCGGGCATCAATACAACGCAGTTCCCCGTAACTATCAACCCCGTAAATATAATCGCCAACCCGAATCGGGGTTGACATCGTGGTCTGAATAGCCTCTGTATTGCGCTCATCTTTGCCCGTTCGGTGCCATCCGAGTTCTACATCCAAACGCTCTGGTGCGAATTTCAGGAGGAGCGAACCTTCATAGAAGTTTGTGAAAAACAGCTCCTTCTCGTAGAAAATCGGGGTGGCGATGCCAATCTCCCAACGTGTAGAAGGAAATGGGTAAAGCCAGTGCACCGTCCCGGTTTCTGGATCCAGTGCAGCGATATTATTTCCTGTCCAACAGATTAAAACCCGTTGACCGGCGTGTGTAATGACAATCGGTGCGGAGTAAGAGGCAGTATCATCCACGGCTTTCCATTTCTCTACGCCGGTTTTCCGGTCAAAGGCAACAATACATGCATTGGGTTGCCCGCCAATTTGAACGATTAGGTTTCCCGCCTCAACAATCGGGGCACTCGCGATCCCCCAGATAGGCATCTCAATATTATATTCGGTATTGAGATCCTTTTTCCAAGCGACTTCACCTGTGGTAGCGTCAAAACAGTGGAGATGCCCCATTGCTCCCAGGGCATAGGCAAGTCCATCCTGCACAGTCACAGTCGCGCGGGGTCCTGCGCTGTAATCAATCTTATAGATACTGTCATAAGTGTAGGACCAGATAGCTTCGCCTGTCTCCCAATCAAAACAGTGAACGCGCTCGACCTGTTTCGGTTTGGTAACCCGATCCATCACATAGACCCGTCCGTCAGCGACAGTCGGTCCGCTATAACCGCTGCCAATAGGGACGCGCCACCGGATTGGAATCTCTGAACCTTCAAACGCTTCAACAATTCCGGTTTCCTTCCAAACGCCTTCGCGATTTTCGCCACGCCATTGGGACCATTCATCTGCCCCGGCGAATCCTGCTACGACAAACAGGACAATAAGTAAACATGTAAATTGCTTCATAAGTTTTTTGTATAACTCCTGAGCCAGAGTACCATCTGTTGATAAATCTCTGTTGTGTCCTTGTCTTCTGCTTTTAGCTGCTTTAATTTAGCGTGGGGTCCGTCAATACGACTCTGTTTGAGTGCTTCTGAATTCCGGTGTGTATCGCCCTGATAGGTTATCTCTACCAAACCCTCAAGGTGTCTGACAGCAACACCGGCATTTAACAGATACTCCCAGATGAGCCGCGTCGCACACGTGCTATTTCTGTTCTCAAATGCGGGGGGTTTGTGATCAAACCGATAGTTTTCAGGTTCATACCTGTTCCCAACATCTACCAGACAGTCTGCCTGTAGCCTAAGCCTCTCCGGTACTTTCCGGCTCACAAACAGAACTTCCGACGCGTGTTCTCGAAAGAGAAAGTATTGGGCAATCCACGCGCTAACAATAGCGTCAAGGTCTGGATTTGCGTGTGTGACAATCTGTTTCAATAGACAACCCTCCCACGCTTATTTATTATACAAATTCACGAGAGGATTGTCAAGGGAGTTATCGGGCTATTCGTTTTTGGCAATTGGAGGTTGGCTGAAAAGTGGAGAATAGCAGAGGAGCGTAAGGGATTGTATCTGATTTGGTTTGTAATTGAGGCGTGCTACTTTGCAGAGGGCGCGTCCATCGCGCATCTAAATCCACGTAGGAGGGATCCGGGTTCTCCACCGAGTCGACTGGCACATCGGGTGAAGTCTAAATTTTCCGCCCAACCGCCTCCCTTTAGCACATGACCATCGCCGGTTTCGGGTCCTTGCGGATTGACATTCGGAGGCGAAGTCTGGTAATAGTTTGGGTCGTACCAATCAGCGACCCATTCCCAGAGATTCCCTGCCATATCGTGTGCGCCATAGGGACTCGCACCTTGCGGGAACTGTCCGACAGGCGCGGTCTCTTTATAGCCATCTCTGTGTCCCCTACCATCGTTTCCACTGAGTTTCGTATCGTCAAACACGTTGCCCCAGGGCCAGAGACGGCCATCCGTGCCGCGTGCGGCTTTCTCCCATTCTGCTTCGGTAGGCAACCGCTTGCCTGCCCATACAGCATAAGCAACAGCATCCTCCCACTTCAAGACAACCGCAGGCAGATCGGGAGCATTATACGGCAAACGATCCAGATAGTGCTGCGGTTCATAATCTGTCTCGCTGAGGAATTGTTTGTACTGTCGGTTCGTCACCTCAAACTTGTCGATATAGAAAGCATCAAGATAGACGGTACGCTGTGGACGTTCATTGTCATATCGAGCAATATCACGGAGCGGAAAGATTTCTTTGTAGTGTTCAATCTCTGCGTCGCTGGTCCCCATAAGGAACTCACCGGCGGGGACATACACCATGACGGCATTGTCTTTCGGTGTCGTGATAGTTTCAATCGGGAGGGTGCCAACGAGCGGGGACTCTATTGGATCGTGACAGGCAGATACAAACAAGGTAAGGATCGAAAATGTAATCAGGACACTGGGTTTGCTAAATTTCATTACTAACAAAGATTGGAGGACTGGAAGGTTGGAAGTTCAAAGACCGGAAGCTGAAAGACTGGAAGGTTGGAAGATTGAAGCATACTGCTATCTTCCAGCCTTCCATCTTCTCTTCCATCCTACTGGACCGCTTTCAAAGCACCCCACGTTGTGGAGAGTTTATCGGCAGGTTCAACAGGTGTCGTTGACATGAGCCAGATAATAATTTCAGCAGCAACTGCGCCTTTCTCTTCATCGCCGTTCGCTGTCTGTATCACTGGAATCAGTCGACCGAGGTTCCCGTCACGAACAATAATCGGATCGGCACGGGTGCCATCATCGTTCTGTGCAAGGGAGACTTCAACTTCCCAGTTGCCTTCCAATTCATCGACGTGGAAGGGGCGGTCAGATTGGAAATCGGTAAGGGTTGGCGAGATAGCCGCGCCTTCGGAGGTGACGACCATGTCGGTGTTATCGTCCCACATGGTGATACCGTCGATATCCATCATGTTTTGGAGTCCGCCTTCTTCGTTTCTACCGCCGAGTCCCCAAAACATGTAATCGGCGTGATTGATGAACACATCGCCGTCGGTGGTTTCGATGAAGGTTTCACCGACCGTGCCATCGGGTTGTGCGTTGGCATCTGGATACAAGGTCGGTGGCAAATCACCGTAGAGGACACAGACATCGAGTCCATCATCACCGGTAACGCTCTCCATCCAATCCGCCAAGGCATCCATATCGCCATCGCTATCGAACCATGTATTAGAGATCCCGGCATCGTTGAGCATATCGACACAGATTTGTGCCTGTTCGTCGGCGGGTGCTTTACCGATCCATTGCGTGGTACCGGTGTAGATAGCCACTTCACCGGCAGCAAGGACGGGTGTTAGCGGCAGCGCCATTAGCGCAATAAGCGTGAGTGAGAGAAAAATATTTCGCATCAAATGTTATCTCCTTCTTTTCATATCTCCCCATAAAGCGGGAAGTTTATCTTGAGGGTCAACGTCAAGTGCGCCGACAGTCTCAAGGTAGTAGTTGAGAATAATTTCGGCGATAACCTCGCCTTTCGGGTCATCTTGGTTAGCGGTCTGGTAGACCTGAATGAGTCGTCCATTCGTCTTCGTATTGTGGACAATACACGGGTCACAGCGGTCAGCCTTTTGATCTCCGGTATCTGAAGCGAATGCGATTTCCAGTACCCAATCACCATCAAGTTTATCAACGTGGAAAGGGCGGTCTGTCGCGTAGTCGTCAAGTGTGGGTGTCAGTTCTTTCCCTTCCTTGGTGACCTCCATAGCGGTATTATCATCCCACTGCACCATATTTGGGATATCCATCATATTCTTGATACCGGCTTCTTCATTTCTGCCGCCTTGTCCCCAGAAGAAGTAGTCAGCACTGTTCGAGAAGGTATTCCCTGCATCGAGGAACTCTTCCGCGAGGGTTTCTTTCTTTGCGTCTTTCCCGACATCGTAAATTTCGACGGGTACATCACCGAACATAACAATGAGATGGTGTCCATTTTCCACGGCATGGTCTTTCGTCCAAGCTTCGACAGTTTTTGCGGGTCCGTGGAGGATGAGTTCACCGATGCCGTCTTGTCCGTCAAGTAGGTCCGCCAGTATTTCAGCTTCTTCTACTGCTGCGGCTTGACCGATCCACTGGACGGTGTCGGTATAGATGAAAACATCCACTTTATTCGCAGCGTCGGCTGTGGGTGCCGGAAGCATAAGCATTGCGGCGCAGAGCACGCCAGCAACAGTCATAAATAGTCTCATGTGAGAAATCTCCTATTGATTGGTGTAAACAATTTGCATCGCGATCTGCGATCATTATTGTTATGCAAAACGATGTTAACACGCTTTTGTTGCAAAGTTGCAACGCTTTCTTATGGTAACATTAGCACTATATTTTCATACATTTTACTTTTTTACCAGAAATTTGTCAAATGAAAAGTTGATTTTTTATGCTGATATAGTTTTCAGTTGGAATTTCTAACTGACATCCGTCGCTTGTGTTGGAAGATTGGAAGGTTGGAAGGGCAGAAGATATGTAGAATTTCACAGTTTTCACAGTAAATCGTGAAATTGTGAAATTTGGAAATTGGATGTAAATATAGATGGTGACTGGGTTTTGAGGCGTTTTAGGAAAGAAGCACTATGAAAGTTGCTGTGAAATTTTGCTTTTGCGAATATGTTTTTAACTTAAAGTTATATTTTTCAGTGATTTACCCTTAAAATGTTACACTGGTGTAACATTTGTGTACAGCGTGGAACGTTAGAGAACCCAGGCACTGTAAGGGTTTGTTGACGTTTTATTTTTGGTTGCCTGTTTTGAAAAAAAATAATTTTGTGGAAAGTTTAGCATTATTTTATGGGTGTTAGCGGTCAGTTGTCAGGGTCAGCAAAAAGTCTTATGATATATTATACTCTTTTTGCTAACGGATGTCAAGTTAAAATGCGTTGTCGACACAGGAAAATTTTGATTTTTTTCACGAAGTATGTTAAAATTGCCCTACTCCAGAACACTTAACTTTATGGAAAAATTTCTAAGTCTTTCATGGAACTCCGACTCTAAACAACAACGAAAAAGATGGCTCCCAATACCTTACATGGATATCTCTACGAGATTCAAAATCTTAGAATAGACAGGGCACACGGTAATGCTCCACATCAGCCGGTTCTATTGCTGTCAATTATTGAACTGATTGAGCAAGGACAAATATCCGAAAACAAAATTATTCCTTCTCCAGGATTAGTAGAAACATTTGTAAAGTATTGGACAAAAATCACAGATCGAAAACCTAAACTTGAACTACCATTTTTTCACATGAAAAACCGGTCTTTTTGGCATCATCATCCAAACCCTGGATATGAAACTGCCTTATCAGTTGTCACGCAAATCAAGTCCTTCAGTCAACTACGTAAGATAATTGCTTATGGATATTTTGATGCAGATCTCTATCTATTCCTCATGAACAGTGAAAATAGAGAGATAATTCGGCACACCATTATTGAAACCTATTTACCAGACTTTAGGGACGCAATTTACAACCTTATTTCAGAAGAAAAAGAAATTAGTGAATATAGTCAGAAAATACTTCAACAAGTCGATTACACATTTACAATTGATAAACCCTTTACGCCTTTCAAAACGAAAAAGCGAACTCGAAAAGCCGCATTTCGCCGAGCAATTATGCGGGTCTATGAATATACATGTGTCGTGTGTGAACTCCAAATCTTAACGCTGGATGGAGAAAGTGTGACGGAAGCTGCTCATATCATACCTGTCAATAAATCGGGGAGCGACGATGTCCGGAATGGGGTTTCGCTGTGTCAACTCCACCATTGGGGATTTGATAAAGGATTGCTCTCTTTTAGTGATACTTATGAGGTACTCGTTTCTGATCTGATGTCGGAAAAGGGACCCGTAGAGTGGAAGTTTACCACTCTGGATGATAAACAGATTCTATTGCCTGATAATGAAGAGCATTATCCAGCTCAGGAAGCGTTGGCATGGCATCGTGAACATGTGTTTAAGAAATGATTTATAGGGAAACGTAGGAAACACATATGAGGACGCTGCAAGAATATCTCCAAATGATAGAAAATTTGGGAAGAAATATAAGAAACGGACAGGGTGCACCACATAAACCTTGTCTGCTGTTAGCAATTATTCAACTCATTGAACAAGGTGATATTTTTGAAAATAAGATTCGGCTTTCTAACCACTTGAAAGATGCTTTTGCAAGATATGTTGCCCAAATACCCGGACGGTGGAATCCTAGAAACATTCTCGACCCGTTTTATCGCTTAAAAAACGAAGGATTCTGGTATCTGAATCCAAATGCTGGTTACGCGAGGCAATTGGATAACTTGATGAGAAGCAATAGAATTCCTTCATCACCTCGTCAGTTTCATAGACTTGTTGATTATGCGTACTTCGATGAACCATTATTTATTTTCCTCACGCAACCTGATAATCGGGAAATTGTCCGTCAGGCTATCATTGAACGGTATTTTCCAGATAATAGACAACCAGTCGAAGATGTTGTCAAGACGGAGCACGAAATTGGAGTACACAGACAATTACTGATTCAAGGAGTTGCTGAACATCCGTTTTTTTATTCGGCAGCCTCGGAACCAAAAAATCCAATTCGTGGTGCAGCCTTTCGTCGAGAAATCATGCGAATATACAACTACACTTGTGCTGTTTGTCGATTGCGTGTTGACACAATAGATGGTAAGAGTATAACTGTAACGGACGCTGCACATATTATCCCATTTAATGAGTCGCACAGCGATGATATTCGGAACGGTATATCGCTTTGCAAATTACACCATTGGGTTTTTGACCGAGGCTTAATTTCTGTGGACGAAAGGTATAGAGTGAAAGTATCAAGACTTATTGATGAGGAGGGACCCGCGGAGTGGAGACTCAGCAACTTGCACAACGAAGCTGTCCTTCTCCCAGAACACGAAAGGCTCTATCCTGCACAAGAAGCATTGGCATGGCATCGCGGGAATGTATTGAGACAATAGTCTCTAAAAAGTGCACCAAGTTATCGCCGCAAGTCAACTCCCATCATCGCAAAATGCTGGTCGAAAGCAAAGGCTTCAGTGATGTTATTTTCTCTACACACCACAAAACTCGTGCAATCGGTAAAGGATAACCGTGCTGAGTCGTATTGACGAAAAAATGCTTTCGCTTTTTCAAACACATTTTTATTAATTTCTACAACGGTTAAAACACCTGCTTCCACAAGCAGATCCATACGGTCCAAAAACATTACTGCTAACGCGTGGGTAGCGTCATATCTGAGACGAGTGACCGTTTCGTCAAATACATAATCTGTAGTTAGGAGCCGGATTTGCTGCCGTTGTAGATTTCTGTATATCGCCGAGGCCTCTTGATGGTGTTGATCTCTTCGATTTAAAATAGCGATCCAGGCACCAGTATCAACAAAAATCATAGTTTAGATTGTAATTCGTAGATAACCTCATCATGATTGACAGAAGCATCAGTTGAACCAAAATCAGCAATGCCAATCATGTCGCTAAAACTAGCATATCCTGCCGCTATCTGATTCTTTTCAAAAATCTCTTGGATTTGCCCACTACTCACCAGAGCAATAAAGTAATCAAGCGTATCTGAGGCGCTGTTCAGGAGGTTGACAAAAACATGTCGTAGCCTCTGATTCTCAACGTCAAAATGTTTGGCTATCTTTGAATAGTTTTTCCTTTTCTGATCCGCACGCCTACCTGAGCGAAGGCTCTCCAGTTTCCACAGGAACTCAATATGAACATCCGCACCGTCGAGGTTGTTCAAATGTAAGGCAGCTTCAAGGAGGGCAATACCATTTTTATCTTTAAATGACTCCTGCTTTTCATAAGGAATCAGTTTTTTGAGCGATTCTTCATTTAAGGAATCGATGAGTACCTTAGCAAGACTCAACACCAAACTATCAAAATCGCATCGTTCATTGGGTGCAGAAATATTCAACGCTTGTAAGTGATACACGTCAGCAGGACATAACGGCAATAACCAGTGCCAACCAAGATGAGTCTGACTCGCTCTTTGCAAATCGTGATACCGTTCTTTGATATCCATAGTGCCATTCTCCTTTCTATCAC
>JAJECD010000203.1 GCA_022822215.1 Candidatus Poribacteria bacterium
GATTCTTGGAATAACTATACGAAATCGGACGGTCTGATAGACAGTGAAATCGCAACGATCGCAGTGGACGATGACAGTGTTTGGTTTGGCACTCAAGAAGAAGGTGTGAGTCAGTACAATAAGGTTGATCAGACATTCATCAAAACCTATACGAAAACCGATCTGCTGAAGAGCAATATGATCACTTCCATTCGGGCAGACGGTTTCCAAGTCTGGTTTGGGACTGCTAATGCCGGTGTACATCGGTTCATCAAACCCGTCAATACATGGGTACATTACACCAAAGCAGATGGATTGTCAAGCAATCATGTGAGTTGGATTGCTATACAAGGGAATGATGTCTGGTTCGCGAGCAAAGAGGATGGTGTAAGTCGCTTTGATAAGGTGAGCGGTAAATGGATAATTTACAAGCAAGCGGATTTTCTCGCCGACAACGATGTTCGTGCTATCGCGCGTGGGGCGGATGGTAACCTCTGGATGGCGACAGTCGCTGGGATTTCGGTTTACTCTCCACAAACACGTAGTTGGGAAATCATCTCTAAAGAGGATGGACTACCGACCCCGTATACCACGTCAATACTTATTACGGATCAGCCAAATAGTGGTCAGTCATCGGTTATCAGTGATCAGTTAAAAGATGGTGCTGTTGAATCAGATACCCCTTCAACTGAAAACCAAAGATCAAAGACCGATAACTATTCCACTGACAACCGACAACCGACAACTGACAACTCCTCTCCACAGGTTTGGGTTGGGACCGATAGAGGGCTTGGGATGCGGACCTATACGGGCGATGAATGGATATTTCATACACCACGGAATAGCAGTCAGCAAGAGGGGATAGGTGCATCAGAAACTTCTTTACCGAAAGCCGACAGCCAAAAGCCGACAGCCATTCAAGATGAAGCTTTTGTGACAGCACTTGATACCGATGCGACCCAGCCCGGCGGTGTTGTCTGGCTCGCTACCAGTTCGGGCCCCGCCATGTATGATCCAGTCTCTCAAAAGTGGACGCTGCTTTCCATAACGGACGCACCCAAAAATCCGCTTATATTGTCTGTGCTTGTTCGTGATGATAATGTTTGGTTTGGTGGGGCTGAGGGTGTTTGGCAATATTCAATCGCCAATAAGCAGATGCACCGTGCTGCCGATGGGCTTCCGAATCCGTATGTGAATGTCCTATTGTCCACGGGTGAAAAAGGAGCAGAGACGCTTTGGGCAGGGACGCACAAAGGTCTTGCGAGGTATGACAATACCCAGAAGCGTTGGGTACCGCTGTCCTTTAATGACCAATTGTCGTCCCCCAATGTTACAGCACTCGCCTTTCGAGATGGTATTCTCTGGATCGGTACTCCGCAGGGGTTAGGAAGTTACACGATTGCTTCCGATTCTTGGAATTCGCTTTCAAACGTGCCGTATAACGTTCGCGATATTCTGTGTGAAGCAGACGACACACTTTGGCTGGCGACGGACACTGGTCTCGTTGAATACGGCACGCAAGATGGCAGAGAGGTCTTGCATCAGTCCCGTCCGGTACGGGAGCCGTTCCTTGAAACCAGAGTCTCGCACATTCAATTTGATGGCGATTACATCTGGTTCACTAACTGGAGGTCATCACCAAATGGTGGTATTGTGCGGTTTCATCGTTCAACAGCAACGTGGCGACGTTTTACCCGATTGGATATCCTGCAGTCTACGCAAAAAAGATCCATAACCTTTATCCGTTGGACTTATGTAGATACTGACGCTGTTTGGTTCACCACTGACTATGGTGTTCTCCGCTACGATAAAATGGCGGATACGTGGCAACATTTTACTAAAGAAGATGGACTTTCCACAGACGATGTGGATAAGATTGCTGTCAGTGAGCAGAGCGTCTGGGTTGTTCCGATAATAGGTTTGGAATTAAACCATTATAGTAAAGCAACTGGCACTTGGGAAGTGATTGAGGAAGAGGGGCACCGTGAGATTGAGCGTATAAAATCAATTGGGGTTGACGGACCGAACGTCTGGTTCGCCTCTGGGCGTGGGCTCACGCGTTACAATGAGATCACCAATGAATGGAAGAATTTCGGACCAAGGGATGGTCTGGCGGGTAGAGGCGCAGAATGGATTACTGTGGATGACGATTTCATCTGGGTTGCGCGTTCGGAATGGGACAGAGGCAGCAACCGTCCGTTGTCAAGATACGATAAGAAGACAAAAGAGTGGACGACCTTTTCAACGAATGACGTGTTGGCTGCGAGGACGATTAGACGCATTATCTCAACAGAGAAGGAGGTCTGGATACTCTACAGACCGTGGGATGACGCAGGTGTTACCCGATATGATCGGCGTACAAAGGAGTGGACGACAATCAGATCGGGACGCGGAACGCTCGAACTGGCAGCCGATGAGGACTATCTGTGGTTGGCTGCCCCTAACGAAGGGCTTCGACGATTTCATTTCGCTTCCGGCACTTGGACAACGTTTAGAGATATCAAAGGGCTCCTCCATAACCATGTCGGCGAGTATGGGCTTGCAGTCGATGAGGACTATGTATGGGTGGGAACTTTGCGCGGGCTTTCTCGTTATGACAAGCGGAAGGAATCTTGGACCCCTTTGAAAGCACTACCCACCCTTGTTGGACGCACCATCCGGACAGTAGATACGGATGAACGTTTCGTGTGGATCGGTTCCGATAAAGGTATGTCACGCTATGACAAGGTTTTAGGGACTTGGAAGAATTATCGGCAGGAGGGTGGGTCCGAAAACATTGAAACCCACGGTGGTCATTGGCACCAACATGGACGGAAAAAGAGAGACAGTCTCTCTGATAACGTTGTGAGTTCTATTGTGACGGATGAACAGTATGTCTGGGTCGGGACACGCGACGGTGCGAATCGTTTTGATAAGATCGCCTTGGAGTGGGACCAGTACAAAACTGAGCATGGGTTGCCTGCGAATAACGTGACTTCTGTGAGCAGCGACGGTGATAGCATCTGGGTTGGCACTAATTCTGGGATTGGGAAGTACCCGCGCACAGCCGATGACTTCAACGCGTGGATTACTTATACATCGGGTACTGAAATCCAGCCCTCCGCGGTATCTAAGGAGTTCGCAGAATCATTGGTGACTGACCAAATTTGGTGTATCACAGCGAGTAAAAGACATGTCTGGGTTGGTACCCGCCGCGGGGTAAGCAAATACGACATCGGTAGAGACATCTGGAAGACAATCACAGTGAAGGATGGACTTGCGAGTGATGAAATCAGTTGTATCGCTATTGATGGCGACAATGTCTGGTTTGGCAGCGATCTTGGTGTGACGCTCTATAATGAAAAGACAGAAGTTTGGGCTGGCTATACAACAGCGGATGGACTTGCAAGCAACAAGGTTACGACTATTGGCGTTGATGGGACAGAGGTCTGGATCGGCACCTACAATGCCGGGGTCAGTCGGTTTGATCGGTTAACAAATACGTGGACGACTTACACCCGAGAGGACGGTTTAGCCCATAACGGTATCCTTTCGATGGCTATAGGGAACACCTACATTTGGTTGGGGACATATCGGGGATTGAGTCGTTTCGATAAACGGACAGGAACGTGGACAATCTTCACGGAGTCTTACGGACCGGAGGATATTTTGAGATAGTTTTCAGCCGTCAGCCATCGGCTGCCAGTTAAGAAACCGTCTTGTAACTCTCGCGGCGAGGCAAACTGAAAACTAATAAAATATGGACATAAAAACAGGTGCCCGAAAGGGCATGATCCTCGGTCTTCTCCTCTTACTGTTGGATTGCTTGCTCGTGTTTCGTGCTGAGGCAGAGGATGCTTACAGTCTGTTCGGTAAATTGTTCCTATCCGGACGCGTCGAATACGATTTCACAAATAGACGGAACTTCCTCGCTGATACAGAGGAAGAACGCGTTAGACAAGACCGTTTTGATTTCGACCGCCTCTTTCGGCGCGGTTTTCATAGCGTGATGGTGATTGAGGAGACCGCGGGCAGGGTCAAGAATATCCTGAGTCTCGGTGAAGTACCAACGACGTTCACAAAGTTCACTTTCGATCAGATCGACCTAAGTGGTGTACGCTGGGAGGTCCGCTCTGATCACACCGATTGGACGATCTTGATGGTCCCCGGTTTGCTCAATCGACTGAACGGGCAGGAAGGGAGAACAGAGGGGTCCGGGATCGGCTTGCGTGAGGTCACAAAGTTTGGCAGGTCGCAGTTGGGACTTTCTTGGTACTACCGCAAGGTCCCCGTATGGGCGGTAGATTTGGAAACCAATTTCACGAACTACGGTATCAAAGCCGAGGTGGCTGTCACGCCGAAAAATGCGTTGCAAAAGAACTTGGGTTCACGTTTCGATGCGACGACAACAGTTTTCAAAGCCTTTCAAACTGTTGGTGATACAATTTTTCAGGCGGAAGCGTTTCGTGTCGGCCCGAGGTTTGATGCCTCCCGTTCCGTGGGTGATAACGATGACCAGGACCGCTACTCTGATAACACCCCACAGGATCCCCCCTCTCTAATTATCCCCGGTGACCTTGATAAAAATAACAACGGTATCTTCGACTACGAAGATGATATTCTACTTTTCGATGTCGATGAGGATTTCCTTGACGAAAGCGATCGGAATAACAACGGCATTCGTGATGAAGAGGAGAACGATAAGGACCCTAATTACGAGTTTGACGTTGGACTCCAAGGCATCCGTCTTTTCATGAACCGAAAAATAAGTCGTCAGGCGAGTGTGGTTGACTTAGATTTTGGGCTTCAGATTGAAGAAAATATCAGACTCAGGAATACGCCATCCTCGACGAAAGCGTTTGGCAATCTGATTTATCGGAAGGAACTCGCGCGGGCTTCCTCGCTCGTCATTGAGAATGAGATGAAACTGGTAAAAGATCGGATTCCTGATGAGACGTGGTATTTTGCTGGGTTTTTAAGCGGAACGGAGGAGCATCTCTATCGGTCGCAGCCGGAGGTACGAAAAATGGAGAGAGACGGGGGGGTAGAATTCTTCGGTATTGATGGCGGCACCGAAGTCGAAAAACGGCGCAAAGACCCACTGCTGATGCAGAACGACCTTATTAACACTGCCAAAATCACGTATGAATACTTGGGGATTGACCGTATGATTACCACGGCTCGCGCCAAAATTCAATACGACTATGATTTTGAAAAGGACAACCAGCATTACGAGGTAGGCATTTTCAAAACCCTATATCGGATGCGTCCGACCAAATCGCTTGAGATCAGTCCAATGTTCAAGTCCACCATCCGTAACGGCTTTCGGATGGCGGAGGACAGGCTTGAATACCTTTCCTTGAGCGGCGAAATCGACGGTAGGGAAACCTTTCGCCGCCTCCGATTGCGGGAGATTGAACGGACAAATGTACGGGATATGGCTTCAGCACTTATTCTTAAGGTCGTGTATCAGTTTACGAAGACTATCAAACTCACCGGTGGTGGACAGATTCTGTTGTTCAATGATATGCGTGATAATGATAACGACTTTGTTCGTCAAGCCCTGTTAGCAGAGATGGAAAAGAGTTTTGTCGCTTACGAGAAACGGCTCTTCCTTCATATCGGTGCCCGCTACATAGATCAGCGCGCAATTGGGGATGTGAACGATCAGAACTACATGGAAATTTTTGTGCGTGTCTTCGGAAGATTCTAAGAAATGGGCAGATCGACGGAAAATTAACTTGAAAAATATATTTTTTGCGTATATAATACTATTATTACGTATTCAATATTAGTATTTACTGTTCGTAGTTTGAAACATACACACCAACGTTCTGGTTTGTAAGTCAAATTCACCTCTAACCTTTTCTATAAGGACTGCATCAGATGAAGACTAAAAGATTACACCCTTTAGAACTTGAAGTGATGAAAGTGGTATGGAAGTTGACACATGCTACCGTCAACGATGTTCTTGATAACATTGATCGGAAACTTGCCTATACTACCGTCGCTACGACGATGAAAAGTCTTGAGAAGAAAGGTTTTTTGTCGCATCAAGTGGATGGTAGAACATTCGTTTATCAGCCTTTAGTCAAAGAGACGGAGATTACACATTCAATGCTCAGCGATTTATTGGAGCGGCTTTTTGATAACTCAGCCGAAAAATTGGTTAATACACTGCTTGAAGTGCGACAGACCACCGCAGCGGAACACAATCGCTTACAAGCGTTGATTAACAACTATCAACCTGAAGGCGAAGAAAACAATGAGTAAACAGATACTCCTTTCATTGTTGAATTGTTCATGGCAGTGGATGCTGCTATGTGGGTTGACTTGGTTTTTGGTCAAACGTTTCCGCCGTTCCAACACCCTTGTCTATCTGCTATGGCTGCTGTCTTTACTCAGCTTGCCAATCCTGTTCGGTTTAAATCAGTTTGTACCAGCACCCGAAATAGGCGACGCTCGGTCAGGATTGGTGCAGACAGTGCTAATAAACATATCGGGTTTCTCTGCGCTAACTCAGGATCAGTCCGAAGTTTCATCCATCGAAAGCGATGCACAATCCGAAAGCCGGTTACTGACTGGCAGTGTCTCTTTTGTCGATTCGGATAAAACTCATCTACTGTTGTGTTTCTGGGCAATCGGCGCATTCACCATGTTAATTCGTCTTCTGTTTGGTTTATACCGGGTCCGTCAACTTCGACAGAGTGCCGTAATGGCTGATGATTCGTATCAAGCAATCTGCCGTCGATTGACGCAGCACCTGGATATAGAACGTCGAGTCACCGTCTACCTCTCAGATCGGGTCGTCTCGCCGATCTCATTCGGCTGGTTATCGCCTTGCATCCTGATTCCGAAAAAGTTGAATTTGGAACAGTTTGAGTTGGTAGTTATTCACGAATTAGCACATGTGCAGCGACTCGATTGGTTAACAAATCTCTTTTCGCACGTGATTGGGGTTATCTTCTTTTTTCATCCCGTCTACCATTTCCTTAATCGCGAACTCACTTACCTACGGGAACGCATCTGTGATGATTGGGTCATCCAATTGACAGGCGAGCGGAAAAATTATGCCCAATGTCTACTGGATCTGGTGCGCCATAGGGATCGCGCTATTTCGCTTGCCTTGTCCCTAAATCAGCCGTCGCAGTTAGAGTCTCGGATTGATTCCATTCTGAAAAACAATCGACGGTTAGACGTACAACTAAGACCGCGCTTACAACTCATGGCGACAACCTTACTCCTAACCTGTCTGCCGTTATTGGCAATGGCGCAATTAGTACCTCTAAAAACTTTTCAAGTCTCGTTGTTCGCTCAGACACCTGAGGAATTAGGAGAAATAGTTGATGAAACAGAGGAAAAGCGAGACGAGACGGAATGGATCGAAAAACGGGTTGTTCCTGCAGGGAAGGCGCGGACGCACAGGTACGAAAAGCACCATCAAGTGAAGGTCGCTGCCCAAATGGATTTTAGCGCGCCCGAAGCTAACCAGAGATTCTCTGGATCGCAGCGTTGGGAAAAACGTCCAGCGTTGCAGATGATAGGTGTCGGAAATGAAGTTGGTGGTGAGATGTTTGAGGGGATCTCCGACAGGGATCAAGAGCCTCCCAACCTATTTTGGCAAGATAACAGCGGGGTAGGTATAGAAGGACTTGTTGACATGTCCCAGTTGCCCTTTGAAATGGGGACTTCTCAGAAAACGGATAGCGATATAGGAGGGGTCGGGATATTTAATCAAGAGTTTCAGAGTTGCTCCATAAAAATGATGCTTGCCAGAAAAGAGATAGCGATGCAAGAAACGCGAGAAAATCTAATCAAGGATGCCAAGTAGCGGCGTATTTCTTGCCGAAGAAGGATATAAACTATGAAAGATTGTGTTGTACTCGTAGACCGAATGGGTAGAGAAATCGGGACCCAAGAAAAAATACAAGCGCATCGCGAAGGAAACTTACACAGTGCGTTTTCGATTTTTATTTTTAACGCTGTGGGTGAATTATTGCTTCAGAGACGCGCACGAACGAAATATCACTCTGCTGGACTCTGGACGAATACCTGCTGTAGCCATCCACGCCCCGGTGAAAGTTATTATAACGCAGCGAGGCGACGGCTCAATGAAGAGATGGGTTTCGATTCCGAATTGACTGGACTCTTCAGTTTTATTTATCGGATTCAACTGGATAATAACCTATTTGAGCACGAACTCGACCAGGTTTTTATGGGACACTATAACGGTCAACCCATACCAAATCCGGATGAAGTTGACGATTGGAAATGGATGAACATAAGCGCATTGAAGCAGGATGTTCAGGCGGCTCCTGAAAATTACACTTACTGGTTCAAACTAACGCTGGATCGGGTTGTTGAACGGTACCAAAAAATCAGTTTTTCCGATGAAACTTAATCGACTTGTTCATATAAACTTGATATTCTCACAACTTTTTCTCTTGTATGTCACTGGTGTCGCCGCGGATGAATCGGTGGAAGATATGCTAAAGCGGACGCGGGAGAAATTTTATGCCGCTGTCGAAGACAAAAAGCAGATTGAACCAGCGATTAAACTTTTTGAACGAATTGCGCGAGAGGAACCAAAATACGCGGGGCGCGCAGAGGTCTACATCGGGGCACTCGTTGCCCTTAAAGGCAAGCACGCATTTCTTCCGCATACCAAGCTCAAGTGGGTAAAGCGCGGCTTAGCAATTATGGATAGCGGCTTGCAGAAGGGTCCAAACGACGTTGAGGCACTCTTTATCCACGGAATGACTTGTTATCATCTTCCGTTTTTCTTTCAGCGGGGGGACGATGCTCAGCGAGATTTTAAAGAGATCCTTAAACGGATGCCGCTGCAGGTACACACTTATGATCCGAAACTCATCACAAATATCGCTGCCTTCTTGCTTGAGAAAGCAAAATTGACGCATGACGAGAAAACCTATCTTCTGGCACTCAGAGACAGATTGAAATCTCAGCATTCAGGCGCGCAGCGATGAAATTTGAATATCTTCTGTTTAACCTCACTGTTCTTCTGGGACCCGTGGCATCCCAGTTCAGCCGCCAAATTAAAAGCGTTTCACGGTGGCGGCTGAAATTACGCGTAAGTGTAATTGTAATGATTCCTTACGTTATATGGGATGCGCTTGTCGCGGGCTTGCATTGGCAGTTCAACACAGCCTATACACTTGATTTTCGGTTCTTCGGTCTGCCGATTGAGGAGTGGCTCTTTTTCATCACAGTTCCGTTTGGGTGTCTATTAGTATGGGAGACACTACCGCAAGTTGATAGGTGGTTAGCACGATTGAGGTCGCTGCGGCACATTAGAAACGTTTTATACGCTGCGCTGCCCGTCGGTATATGGGTTTTCAGCACAGGTAAACAGTATACAGGGTTGGTGTTATGCTGTTTTGGACTTGTTGGATTGATGGATATGTTGTTAAAAACTGACCTACTTCTGCGACCGAAGACCTATCTCTATCTCGCAATTGTCGCAGGTTTGATTTTGGTATTTAACGGCTATCTCACAGCGCGCCCGGTTGTTATGTATGAGGAGGTGTATCAGATGGGTTACCGGATTTGGACAATTCCGATTGAGGATTTCGGATACGGATTCACACTGATGCTTTTTAACACAATGCTCTATGAGAAATTGAAAGATGGAAAATAAGAGGGTAGCAGTTGTTGGGGGTGGACTTGGTGCGCTAAGTGGCGCGATTCGTCTGGCACGACTGGGATTCTCTGTCCAATTGTTCGAGAAGAATCCAAAAATCGGTGGGAAGGTGAATGAGGCCGTTTTGGATGGCTACCGATTTGATACGGGCGCGTCGTTACTAACGATGCCTTTTGTTATTGACGAGTTGTTCGATTTTGCTGGGTTCAAGCGTGCAGATTATCTCGATTTTGTGTCGATTGACCCGATATGCCGATACTTCTTTTCAGATGGCTCAGTGATGGATGCGAGTGCTGACAAAGCGAAGATGAAAGCCGCTATTCAGGAGCTATCCCCTGATGATGTCGAAGCGTATGAGCGTTTCTTGAAATATGCGGAACGGATTCATACCTTAACATCTGAAATCTTTATGTTTACGCCAATCCACGAGTTCAAGAAGCTCATGAAACCTCGACATTTTCAGACGTTGTTCAAGCTTCATCAAATTGATCCGTTTCGGACCGTTCACCAGAGTGTATCTCGTTTTTTCTCAGATCCGCGGCTCATTCAACTCTTTGACCGCTACGCGACTTACAACGGCTCAGATCCGTTTCAAGCACCTGCGACTCTTAACATAATTCCGTATGTCGAGTATGGATTGGGTGGGTATTACGTCAAAGGTGGGATATACCGTCTTGTTGATGCCTTGGGGACGGTCGCGCGCGAGTTAGGTGTTCAAGTCCATACATCCGCAAGCGTTGAAAAAATCTGTCACGAACGCAAACGGGTCAGTGGTGTGCGAGTTAATGGTAAAAAGGTTGAGGCAGATTACGTGCTCTGCGGGACGGATGCAGTCGTAGCATATAACGAATTGATTGACGGATATCAGAAGCCTTGCGAAAGATTGAATCGGTTAGAACCGTCGGTATCGGGGATGGTATTCCTGTGGGGTGTTCGTGCCAAGCACCCGAAGTTAGCGCACCACAACATTATCTTTTCCAGCGACTACGATGCGGAATTCAAGCAGATTTTCAAACACCGACAAGTACCGGATGAACCGACTATCTATATCGCTATAACGAGTAAAGCGGACGCGGAACACGCACCAGCTGCTGGCGAAAATTGGTTTGTGTTGTTGAATATGCCATATATCACACCTGGACAGATATGGAGGA
>JAJECD010000357.1 GCA_022822215.1 Candidatus Poribacteria bacterium
AAACCTGGTGCTTTCACTGCGGCAACCTGAAGCGTCCCACGGAGTTTATTGACAACCAAGGCAGAGAGTGCTTCACCTTCAACGTCCTCGGCAATAATGAAGAGCGGTCTTCCGAGCTGCATCGCCTTTTCCATAATCGGCACAAGGGTTGCAACCGAACTAATTTTCTCGGTATTGATGAGAATATACGGGTTCTCAAATTCGACAACCTGCGCTTGGGCATCTGTTACAAAGTTCGGCGATAGGAAACCGCGATCAAACTGCATGCCCTCAACAATATCAACCCTCGTTTCTGAGGTTCTACCTTCCTCAATCGTGATGGCTCCGTCTTCTCCAACCTTTTGAATCGCTTCAGCGACGATGGTCCCAATATCGCTATCGTTTGCTGGATCGTTTGCAGCGATTGAGGCTACCTGTAGAATTTCCGCATGCGTGCTAACCGCACGACTCTGTGCGGTGATTACATCAACGGCGGCAGTTACGGCTTTGTCTATACCGATCTTTAGCTGCATTGGGTCGGCACCGGCAGTGACGTTCTTGAGACCCTCATGAAGAATTTCCTGTCCCAACAGCGTTGCGGTCGTTGTGCCATCGCCAGCGACATCGTTGGTTTTCGTCGCGATGGACTCAAGCAGTTGGGCACCCATATTTTCGTACGGGTCCGGGAGTTCAATTTCTTTTGCGACGGTGACACCATCGCAGGTTACCAGCGGTGCCCCGAAAGATTTTTGAATTACGACATTCCGCCCACGCGGACCAAGGGTGACCTTCACGGCATCGGCGAGAGTATCCGCCCCACGTTTGAGTGCCACCCTTGCTTCTTCATCAAAGATAATTTGTTTTGCTGGCATTGAATTCCTCCTGTATCTGTTTTAGTATTCTAATGTTAAATATAAAAGTGTTGCGTTTAGAAATCGCTGCTATAATTATAGCATACACGCTGTGTAAAGTCAATTTTTTATCGACGCTCTCCGAAAACATAAAAGTAGGCGAGGTCTCTAACCTCGCCTACTTTACCCAAAATGTTGTCTATCCGGATTCAGACGATAAACTAACAAACTAACAAATAATCGCCAACGACTATTAAAATCCACGTGAATCTTTCAAACTGCCCCAAGTCATCGACAATTTCCCATCAGGTTCCACATCAAGCGTTGCCTCACCTAATGTAATTGCTGGAATCACAGGCACCGATCCCAATTCCAGAGAAACGACATCTATAGTATCAATCCAGATATCCGGGCGTGGGTTCTCCCATTTTGTAGTAATCAACCCGGCGTGTCCACAAGGACCGCCTGCCTTCTTGACCCATCCCCAGACGGAGTTCTTGTCTTCGAGTGCGGCATCGTCGTGGCACCAATCATCTGAGTTAAAACCTGAGATCATTTCAAGTTCTTCTTCTTTCCCATCTCGATAGTTCATCACGAATAGGTAACTCGGAACCCCGTTCTGTTCCCATCCGGTTGCGTGAAGGAAGTAGATGAATTTCGCTTTACCTTCAACAACAATGTCTTCAACTGCCTTGGGCCACTGCGCTGCGTTGGTACCGAAAACCACGATCGCACCGTCAATAATCTGGAATTTGACTTTCCCATCGGGTCCCTCAAAGGTCCCCACTTTATCAATAGGCAGTAGAGAGAGCGTGCTGTCCCCAGGGGTCTTGGTCCACCATTGGTGCCCGACCAAGAATGTGTTTGACTTCTCCTCTAAGTCAACATATATCCACTCATCTAATGCCGTAGCGACTTCTGCCGAAAAAAGACCAATCGCACAAAACAGGGCAATCAGTATTGACAATTTAACCAGCTTCATAAAGGATGCCTCCTGTGTTAATCTGTGGGGATAGTATAACAGGATTATAAATTGATGTCTATGAATTTTGGTGGGATGGTGAGCGGCATTCAATTTCTTGTAGGAGAGATTTCCGAATCCCGACCCTGCCAACCGTCTATACGGTAGATGAGGCTTCCCAACTGCACTTTTCTGCAAACTCGGTAGGCACGGTTTCCTAACCGTGCCGGTCTAACGTAAAAAGATAAATCTATAATAAGGAGTCTAATTCTCGTTGACAGGAAAGTATCTACGGCAGGAACTCATCAGAATCAGTTTCCGCTGTGTTTTTTGTAGGCAAATTCAAGGACTGGGAGAAGTTCGGACACGTTTCCAGGGATATTATAATGAATCACTCTACTAACAGCAAAGAAATTACATCCATACTCACATTCTAATTGCTCCGCTTCCTCTTGTGTTATACCACGAACAAAAATCCGAGGTGGATTAGAACTTATGGAACGATCTGAGATCCTCTCACCATTTCGATCTACTGGCCGCGCCTGGGGGAGAAAAGAGTGAAGAAGAATCCCAAACGGACTTCTGGTCCTTGTGATACTTCTATCCAGTAAATAAAAAGCACAATTCTGCTTATTGGGTTTCGGTGTTAACCTCCAGCCCTCTGTCTCAATCAAATTCAGTGTCTCTGCAACCCTCTTGTAAAATACGTTGCGTCTATCTTCAGGATAGTTTGCTTTATGGTACTCTCTCACTTCATTCGACCATAAATCTTTAACCCGATCTGTTGTCCATTCATTAACAGCCATTTTTTCTACCTCCCTAAGAATGGCTTCTCTGGTATTTTCTCTTGTTCCTTACAGAATTCAAGGTAACCCTCAATTGACTTCTGCATCTCTTCTCGGAGTTCGCTTACAGACACCCCATAGAACGTAATTACGTCATTGGTATTAATCACAGTCCCATGAAAAAGATCGATCTCTGGATCAAAATCAACAGCCCCGATATAACCTTTATATTCAATCATAACATAATTCCAACAGAAAGCAAGATTTTTACGCTTTGGATCTCGGCACAGCAGGCTCCACATACAACGTCTTCTCACGCGTATAATGCACATACCCCGCAACGTTCCCCTTCCGCTTCACCACATACCGCGCCCACGTATAATCAACAGGCACATTACTCGCATGATGCGCTTTGCTGTAATAGGCGGCGAGTTGAGCGGCTTGCAATAACGTCGGCATCGGAATATCTTGTCGGTTCTCCGGGTTACGAACAATCACATGCGACCCGTGAATCTGTTTCGCATGGAGCCACATATCTCGCGGTTTCGCAATCTGACGCAAAAGTAGATCGTTGGATAGGCTATTCCGACCGACGTATATCTGAAACCCATTCGTAGAAGTATATCTTCGGAAGGGACCTTCACCTACATTCTGTTTCTGCTTTCCGTGCTGTGATGCCTTAATATAGCCGTTCTTAACACATTCAGCGCGGAGGCGCTGCAATGCTTCCAAAGTGTCAGCATCCTCTAATTTGGAGACATACAGTCGGAGTGTCTCCTGTTCCGCTTCCAGGTCCGAAATCAACTGCAGGATACGCGAACGTCCGCGTTTCGCTTTCGTGTATTTCTTGAAATAGGCTTGCGCATTGTCGGAAGGTGTTTGCTCAGGATTGAGTGGGATTGACAGCATCTCCAGTTCAGGACTATAGTAGTTCTGCAATTCGACCTGTTCTTGCCCACGAGTGATGGTATGTAAATTGGCAAGCAGCAATTCACCTTGAATGCGATAGTCGTCAGCCTGTTCAGCACGCGCCAAATCCTTACAAAGTCCATCCGCCTTCCGTTGGAGCAGATTTTCCTGTTTCTTCAACGCCTGTGTGAGGGCACGTCGTTCCGAATCCGTCTGCACCTTCAGCGTAATCGCACCGTAGTAAGCACTGAGTGCCTCACTCATTGTGTCAAAGGGTTGACAGGCAGCTTGCGGGAATTGATGCAACGGCAGCGGTGCCGCTGCAACCGGATCACCGTTATCCATAAACAGTTGGGGTGTGGCACGCGCCGAATCGAAATAAGCAATAACCTGCTGATAGGCAGCCCAGAGTCCGACCTCTGTTGCCCGCGCGACGACCTCTTTTGCGAGCGTAGGACCGAAACCGTCAATTTTATTAAAAAGCTGCCGCCAACTCACCTGTTCCCGTCCACCGAAGAGTTCAGTAAACGCTGTCTCGTCTAAAGCCAATGGATCCGATTTCTCCTGTTGCGGCGGTAAGGTATAAGTCTCACCCGGTAAAATCTCGCGATGCCGACTCATTGTCTCATCAATGCGCTTGAAACTTTCCAAAATCCGATCATCCGCTGTGTCAATGAGAATGATGTTGCTATATTTGCCCATGAATTCTGCGATAAGGGCTTTTGGGGAGGGTTGGATAGGGTCGTCAGAGACAGGTTGGACGGTTATCTTGAGTATCCGATCCCAACCGAGTTGTTCAATCGCTGTGATTGTGCCACGCCTGAGATGCGTTGTGAGGAAATCTGCAAGGTAAGACTGTTTCTGTCCGGGTGGCGGCTTCTCAATGAGATGTGCCCGCGCGTGCAATGAATGTGCTGATAAAGTCAGCCAATGTGTTTGTGGACCGCGACCGATCTTGAATGAAAAGGTGTCCGCGTTCGCCTGTTCAATATGGCGAATCGTCGCGCCCACAAGGGCATCGCGGAGTTCATGCGCAACCAGTCGGAGGGCTAAACTATCAAAAGACATGTTCAGTTCTTCTCATGGCAGTTGTCGGACATCCGAGGCACCGCAACGTATTTCCAGCCGAGTGCTTTCCGTTTTTTATTTTCTGCTTTCAAATAATCGGAGAGCTCCTGCACGGAATTAAATTGTGCGTTGAATTCTTCTTTCATTCGATAGCATTCTTCAAGAATGGCATCTGTACGCGTGTCAACTTTCTCTTTCATTTGCGTCCCCTCAATGACAAACTCATAGTCGTTGGCACATTCTTCCCACAATCGCCGAGTAAATTGTTGCCGATAAGCTAACGTGGTATCGTTGCTCGGGCGTGCAACCAAATAACTTATCAGTGTTGTTTCGACATAGAGCTGCGATTTTATTGCTGAATAGTGTAACATACAAGTGATGCTTTTGTCAAACTAACAGTTAATGATACGCTTTCAATTGGGGCATCACTTTGTGGAGCTGCCCCTGAATTTCAGAGGGGACGCGCGGATTAAACGGACCACCGGCTCCCGCCTCAATATCGTCAAAACCGCTGAGGAGCATCGCTTCAACGACAGCGGAATAATTGTAGACGCGTTCGTTCATGAAACGGATTTCTTCAAGCGGTGCGATATCGGCTTCAACGCGCGCCGAGGTTTCATAATCTCCACGCCGTTGGGCATTATTAATCTCATCCGAGGCACGGGCAAAAGCGACAGCAATACCAGAGGTATGTCCTTTCGTTCCCAACTGCGCGGGACGCGTACATCTGTCTCCGATACCCCACATCACAATCCCACTATCGCCAACACCTTCCACGAGGGATTCCACATCTTCTTCACCCGTTCCAATCTTCACCCCGACGAAATGTGGAGAATCGTTGAGTAAGCGGATAACGGCAGACAGATCGCGTTTCTGACGGAAATAATAGAGAAAACGCGCCCCACAAGCAGTGCCATACGTCTCACCGAATTTCATGTACGCCTCGTAAATCCCCTCTGGATTCGAGACACCCGTTAGCGGCATGAGCAAGTACACATCCGGAGGTCTTTGGAGTTCGCTCTGTGCTTCAACGAGTTGACCGGCTTGGCGGATAGGGTTTGGGACAATGCCAGACATGAGGATACCGTCGTCTCCGATTTGCTGTCCGGTTTCGTCAATCAATCGGAGCTGCTCGGCTTCACTAATGTGATGGATGAGGCTTGTTCCAGCGATAGCGATGACGCGCTTTCGTCCTTGGTCGAGGTAGTTATTGCGCATCAAATAGTCGACATTTTTGGCATGCCCAGTATAATCAATTTTGTCATCTTTGAAAGGAATAATAGGAATCGCAGTAACTGAATCGAGCTCGTCTAAAAGTTGTGGTGTCTCCAATGACATAGATTCTCCCCCTAAAATCTTTTTCGCAGGACCAGCAACCCGGCAAGTGTACCCGTTGCCACGTCAGGTTTTACATCTATTTCAAACGACCCTGTTTGCGTTTGCATTGGCGTGTTTTGCAGGCGCGTATTGAAACGTTTGGTTGTAATGCGTGCCTCCACAGCACTGACGACATGGTTCAAAATTGCCATGCCTAATACCGTCCGAGCGAGTTGAAAAGTATCGTTCGCTTGCTGCCGTAAGTCGAAAGCCGCCAAGCGATGCGGTGAATCAAATTCGATGTCTACATCGGCTTCATCTTTAAAGGATCTCGCATCGTCCCAGTACCATTTGCCAGTCCGCTTCCGAGTCGCCTCTGAATCGTAAACGTGGTTCCAATTCTCATATTGCGTGGCGTGTTCAAAATCTTCAATCGGGTCCCAATCCTCAAAGGAGCCAGGACCGTCAAAGATTACATGCCGTCTAACGAGATCGCGGTAGTCCTCGCGCGTGTTTGAGGCACTGTTTCGCAGAACAAAATAAGTCGTGAGCAGCCCAACCTCCGCGGCCATATAAACGTATCCACGTTTGGCACCGGTATAGAGTTGCCCCATACCGGGAACGATGAGTGAGTAGAGAAACGCTTCGTTCGGAGACTTCCGCGGTTGTAGCCCCTGTGTCGCCTCCATCGTAACAGCGGATTGGTCGGCGAGTGAGCGAGTTCCGAGCGCGGAATCCAGATAGAAAGCCGTGAACAACTGGGCGTGCGGAGTTTCGGACGCTAAACAGACACCAGGGACTGAACAGCATATCAGCAGGAGTATTAAAATGTAGGTGTTAAATTTCACTTTTCGTTGTTTTCCTTCTAAAAGATGAACATCGCAGTGGTTTCATAGAGGCGCGCCCGGCTTGGACCAAAACTCGGCCCGATTGTAAAGTCGATATTGAATAGATAGACCTGGGCACCAATACCCGCAGTAATGTAATCTGTCCATTCTGGCAAGTGAATGCCGGGTTCAGACTTGTAACCGACCCGTAATGCAAGTATTCCACCGAGCCAGTACTCCAGACCGAGATTTTTTTGCAGATGTCGCCACTCAAATGCCCGGATACCGACACCGCGATCGGAAAGCAACTGCTCCCGCGTGAGTTTCTCCTCTCTTTCAGCGTTAAGCCGATCCAAGTCTACAGATAACT
>JAJECD010000135.1 GCA_022822215.1 Candidatus Poribacteria bacterium
CTTCTCTGGTTCGATGGGTCGCTAAGATGACGGTTATCCCCATCTCTTTATTGAGCTTCGCGACGATATCAAGGATGTCACGTGTTCCTTTCGGGTCAAGATGGCTGGTAGGTTCATCAAGGAGCAAGACTTGGGGTTGCATCGCGCAGATAGCAGCGAGGGCAACACGCTGCTTTTGGCCGCCTGAGAGCGATGAAATCTCCCGATTCTGGAACCCAGACAGTCCCACCTGTTCTAAGACGATAGCAATGCGTTCTTTAATCTCCTCGGACGAGAAACTGAGATTTTCGAGTCCAAAGGCAATCTCATCTTCAACTAAAGTGCAAAAGAGTTGATCTTCAGGGTCTTGGAAGAGGAGTGCGACCTGTTGGCACGTCGTAGGAAGCGGTTGGGTGGCGAGATTTTTTCCGTTGAGAAGGATTCTTCCAGTAAGCACTCCCGCCGAAGCGTGCGGGATTAAACCGTTGAGTGTCCTCAGTAATGTGGACTTACCGCACCCTGTTGGACCTGTTAGCAGCACAAACGCCCCGGAAGGCACACGGGTGGTAATGCCCTGCAGTGTACGGATTTGGCGACTCGGATACGTGAAACCGAGGTTTTCTACCGCAATAGAGGCCATGGTTTCGTTAAGTCAGACCTTCAATTTGCACGGGGACAGAGCCGAAGAGTTGTTCTAAATGCCGTGCAATGGACTCACGGAAAGCATCAAATGACTCCTGGGTGTGGCGACCTAAATCGTCGGTGTGATGTCTGAAACTATCGTAGAGTTGCGCATGTTGCGCTCGAACCCGGGCAAGGAGTTTATGGACATACACTTGCAATTCACCGAGACGTTCGCTCTGTGCTTTCGCGAAAGCCCCAGCAGCATCCTTGAAAGCCCTGAGTTCTGCCTCTAAATACTCCTTGAACATCGACTCTTGGAAACCGGTGAGTGAGCTCTGTGCAGCGTAGCGAAAATCCTCATGAATTGCATTATACTCTTTCTTAACACGAGCAAAAAGTTGCCGCGAATAGTTTTGCAGATCATTCACGCGCTCGCCTTGCTCCTGTGTGAACTGCGCAATATTCTCCTTAAAGGTCTCCATTTCATGTGCCAAGAAGTTTCTGAAGTCTTCAACAGCAACAGTATGACGCGTTATTTTCTCAAGATGGTACCCCATAACTGCCAATCGGACAGCTTCTGGGAACATTGACCGATAGTCCTTTAGCGTTTTGAGTAAAAATCGAGTGTACTCCAGACCTTGTCTTGAGAAAAGTTGTTTTCGGATTGACTCGATAAATGCGCGGACTTCTATCATCTGAATCGATCTGACATTATGTTGGGTGCGAGGCATGTGCTCAAGTAGTTTCAAACATCGGGCAAAATAGTTCTTCAAGGTCGGATCATAGAGTGTTGAGACGACCCGCCGATACTCTTGCATGAGCTTCTGACGCGGCATTTCCGGTACAAAATTAAGGGTCATGTCGGTCTGATTTCCGCTGGACTCCCCAAGCAACCGATCTTCACGTTTTAATCGGTGCCAGAGATCCGTCTCCTTTAGCGCCGTAAGCAAACCCGCCATCGCCATCGGAATACCGGCTTCTTGAATAAACCGGATATGCGAATCAAACTCCGTATCACCATCAAGCCCGATGATGAAGCCACCTGTAACCTCCATCCCTCTGCTCTGTATCTTCCTAACGGCTTGTAACAAGTAGCTGCCTGCATCTTCTTCTTTGCTCGTGTTCTGCCCTTTGGAAGTACTAATTAGGGCATCGTCATTAGGGCTTTCAATGCCGAGGAACACCATGTTAAAACCTGCGTCACTCATCGCGTCGAGCATTTCAGGGATTTCAACGAGGTTCACGCTCGCTTCGGTATAGAGTGAGAAGGGAAATTGCCGTTCTTCCTGCCATTTGCGAACAGCGGGCAGCAAGCGCATCGCGTCGCGTTTATTACCGATAAAGTTGTCATCAACAACAAACATTGCGCCTTGCCAACCGAGTTTATAGAGGAGTTCAAACTCAGTAAGCATCTGTTCATTGTCTTTTGTGCGTGGGACACGCCCAAATAATTTTGTAATATCACAGAATTCGCAATTGAAGGGGCAACCACGCGAGAACTGGAGTGCCATTGACCCGTATGCGTTAATATCAATAAGGTCATAGCGCGGCAACGGGGCTTTTGTGATATCGGGTTTTCGAGTTTCGCGATAAACCTCTTTCGCAGCACCGCTCTCGAAATCGGTCAAAAAGTCCTCAAAAATCTCCTCAACTTCACCGAAGAGAAAATGGTTAATCGTAGCGTCAGTTTCCGCTTTAATATTATCGTAATACGAGGTAGGATGCGGACCGCCCGAAATAATCGGGACACCTGCTCGGTTGCAACGTTCTGCCACTTCGTAAAGCGACGCCTTTTGAACAATCATCGTCGATGTCAAGGCAACATCTGCCCACTGAATATGGGCATCGGTGAGTGGCTCAATATTAAGATCTACAACCTTTAAGTTATAGTTCTTGGGAAACATTCCGGCGATCGTTAGTAACCCAAGCGGCGGCATTGAGGACTCTTTACCAAGAAAATCTAAAGCGTATTTAAACCCCCAATACGATGGCGGGAATTTTGGGTAAATAAATAGTGCATTTGGCATAGTCTATATACTCCCGGTAGGCATATCATCATACCCGTATTGCCATTTTTTTTAAATAAATTATTAATCTAATCAATCCAAGTAATATTATAGCACATTTTCCAATTTTTATCAAGTTTTTCTTTTTCGGAAGCCTCTAACGTTCGGTTCTCAACAAATTTCGCACACCATAGTCATTTGCTTTTACCATACCACACATGCTAAAATATCTTCACGGTATGGCATAGGTCAATGGAGATAATAGATGTACAAGCACCAACTTCCACAACTCCTTATACTCCTCAGTGGCTTACTTCTCTGCACAGTCGGAACTCCTGAATTACTATACAGTGCTGACGACCCAGAACAGAATCGTTCGGAAAAGACAACTGCTAACAACGAGATAGAGAACAACACAACCGAACCGCACTATTATATTCGCCAACTCCGTTTTGATGGCAACAAGCACTTAAATGAGAAAAGATTAACAAACCTATTCGGGTGGCAAAGAGAAAAAGCATACTCCGAAATAGAAATCAGAGAAGGGTTTGAACATATCCTTGATGCATACCGGACAGACGGTTTGGTATTCGCCAAGATAATCCCAACTGTTTCACCGATCTCGGAAAGCGCAACAGATGTGTCAATTAAGGTAAAAATTGTTGAAAGTAGACAGATCCGAATAGGAATATTGAAACTTACGGGAAATCAACGTTTTTCAGAAGATGAGATTCGCGATGAACTCGGTTTAAAGCGGGGCAAACTTTTTACAGAAGCGGCACTCACACGCGGAATCGAGCGCGTCCAGACCCTATATAGTGAACATGGCTATCCAAAAGTTGAAATCGAACCTAAAGACATCAAACTTTCGCAAGAAACGGCTACTGTTGACTTTCAGTTACATATCCGTGAAGGCTCGCAAATTCAGATTGGCGAGGTCAAAGTGAGTGGCCTCCAGAAGACGAAAACAGGAGTCGTCCTTCGGGAAATTCCAGTGAAGCCTAATCAACGTTTTGATCAACGCGATATCGACACGAGTTATCGCCGATTGCGCAATTTAGGATATTTCTATCAGATTAACCCGAACGTGCTGGAGGCGAGTGAAACAGCGGACAAGATTAATTTTCACGCCCAGGTCACCGAAGCAAAGACCGGACGACTCAGCGGCGTTATCGGATATGCCCCCCCTGAAACCGAAGTCGACGCGGCACCGCAGCTGACCGGTGTATTGGAAGCCAGCGAAACGAATCTGTTCGGGACGGGTCGGCAGTTTAACCTCTATTGGAAATCTGGTCTTCTTAGAATCTTCAGACTCCGTTACGCGGAACCGTGGATATTCGGCAAACCGGTAACCATCGGTGTAGACTACGGACAACTCAAACAGCAGCGTCTTGATCGGGAGCAATTTACGGGCTTCCCACCGAATGACAGCGGAACAGTCGCTGAAGAGCGTTCAAGCAGCATCAGTGCGATTACGAACTTCGGACGCGTCTTTGAGGGTACTCTGACGTTAGGATATAAGCAGATCAATGTCCCAAACACGGGACTGCCGTCGACAACACTGCCCCCCGTTGAAGTTCAATCCCCGATTACTGTACCCTCAACCGAGCACCAACCGTATAGTGGGACAAAGTATAGCCTCACATTCCGGTTGACGCGTGATACTCGCGATTATTTTCTCAACCCGACGCGGGGTCGGCGCGACAGCGTCGCCTTCGAGGTATCCCGAAGCGACTTTCGGCTCCGAAAGGTATGGCTCTCTCTCCAACAATACTTCCCAACATGGCGGAAACAGACGGTAGCCGTTGAACTCCACGGGGCTGCGGCATGGGGTGTTAACATTCCGCCAACCGAACTCTTCTACCTTGGCGGTGCAACCACATTGCGTGGATATGATGAAGACTGGTTTTCTGGACCGCGCCGCGTTTACGCGAATATTGAATATCGGTATCTCGTCGGACCTGACTCGCAGATTTTCGTTTTTACTGACTTAGGGGCTGTAACCTTGATGGAGACCCCTTCTGTTTTCGACAGACTCCGGGTTGGTTACGGATTCGGCGCGAGGCTTGAATCCAGAGGCGGTATTTTACGACTGAACTATGGACTCGCCGCAGGGGATTCCTTGTTGAGAGGAAAAATTCACGTCAGTTTAGGTGCGTCATTTTGATCAGCACTGAAACACAACCTATGGATTGTACTACCATTTAATTTGCGAAGTGAGGAAATTTGTTGTAAAATATATAGGAGCAATAATAATAGATGTCCACAACAATTGGAGGTTTAAATGACCAAAAACAAGAAGTTACAACGTTGGGTTGAAGAAGCAGCGGAACTCTGCCAACCCGACGCAATCTATTGGTGTGACGGATCTCAGGAAGAAAACGATAGGTTATGCGAAGAGTTAGTCCAAAAAGGCACTTTTGTGCGATTAGATCCGAAAAAGCGTCCGGGAAGTTATCTCGCCCGTTCCAGCCCTGCCGATGTCGCACGCGTTGAAGACAGAACGTTTATCTGTCCGAAAGACCCACTTGAAGCGGGTCCGACCAACAACTGGCACGATCCAGATGACATGAAAGCCACTCTCAAAGGACTTTTCAAAGGTTGCATGCGGGGCAGGACGATGTACGTTGTGCCGTTCAGCATGGGACCCCTCGGTTCACCGATTTCACATATCGGCGTTGAAATCAGCGATTCGCCCTACGTTGTTGTCAACATGCGGATTATGACCCGCATGGGCAGTGCCGTACTTGATGTGCTTGGCGAAGATGGAGATTTCGTGCCGTGCCTGCATTCCGTTGGCATGCCGCTTGAACCGGGGCAGGAGGATGAGGTCTGGCCCTGCAACCCCGACAACAAATATATTGTGCACTTTCCCGAAGAACGTTCCATCTGGTCCTACGGCAGTGGGTATGGTGGAAATGCGCTGCTGGGCAAAAAATGCTATGCCCTCCGTATCGCCTCTGTTATGGCGAAAAACGACGGATGGATGGCAGAACACATGCTTATTTTAGGACTAACCAGTCCGGAAGGTGAGAAGACTTACATCGCAGCGGCGTTTCCGAGTGCTTGTGGCAAAACGAATCTCGCAATGCTGACACCGACCCTCCCAGGTTGGAAAGCTGAGACGATCGGGGACGACATTGCCTGGATGAAATTCGGTGAAGATGGACAACTCTATGCGATCAATCCGGAAGCAGGATTTTTCGGGGTTGCCCCTGGTACCTCTATGGACACTAATCCAAATGCGATGCACACGCTCGCCTCAAACTCAATTTTTACCAACGCCGCGCTTACAGAAGACGGGGATGTCTGGTGGGAAGAGAAAAGTGAAGAGCCTCCTGAAACGCTGACGAGTTGGCTCGGTGAAGAGTGGCATCCCGATGATGAAAAGACAGCAGCGCACCCGAACTCCCGCTACACAACCCCTGCCTCGCAATGCCCAATCATCGATCCGAACTGGGAAAACCCGAACGGCGTCCCGATTTCCGCGATTCTTTTCGGCGGACGCCGCGCCACAACAGTCCCGCTTGTTTTTGAGAGCTTCGATTGGCAGCACGGTACGTTCATCGGTTCTATTGCCTCCTCTGAACGCACCGCAGCGGCGGCTGGAACAGTGGGTGAACTCAGACGCGATCCGATGGCGATGCTTCCGTTCTGTGGTTATAACATGGGTGACTACTTCACACACTGGTTGGAAATGGGTAAAAATGCTGATGCCAGTAAACTGCCGAAAATCTTCTACGTGAATTGGTTCCGTAAAGATGCAGAGGGTGGTTGGCTCTGGCCCGGCTTCGGTGAAAATAGCCGTGTGCTCAAGTGGATCGTGGAGCGCGTCTCTGGAAAGGGAGAAGCGGTCAAAACTCCGATTGGCTATCTACCTACCCCTGACGCTATTGACATCTCTGGATTGGATGTAACAGCGGCGGAGATGGAAGAACTCCTGAACGTTGATGTTGAAGAATGGCTCAAGGAAATCGATTCGATTCGGGAACATTACGCACGCTTTGAGGAGACCCTTCCTGAGGCACTCTCTGAAGAGTTAGCGACGTTAGAAGCGCGTTTGCGTGAGAAGCAATAACACCGATACCTCTAATATGATAGGGCGAGATCTCCATATCTCGCCCTATAACTATCCTGATTTCACAACATTTCGGTGAAATGTTTATTTTAATATTTTATTCACAACTACGGTATAATTTTTAATTTCGCAATAGCGCCTTCGCTATACGCAGAAAGCTAAGAGCA
>JAJECD010000264.1 GCA_022822215.1 Candidatus Poribacteria bacterium
TCCTCAATATGCAACGTACGGGAGCCAAGTTCGGTCCAAATTCTGCGGGTGCGTGAGAGATGTTCGCCCAAAGCAGCGGTCTCTTTCACCTTGCCTTGTGCCCATAACATATAACGGTGTCCTTCCCATCGGCTGTCAACCCAAACGTTTTTCGCGGGGATATTGGAAGCCCGACCGTGAAGCCCTAAGGCCTCATCGTCATCCTCGCCCGGCACCCCAACTTGCCGCATTCCACAGGTTGTCAGTAAACCGCCGTAGAAACCGCGCAGCCAACCGAGGCCCTCAGGTTCGTAATGTGCAGGATTAACATCGCCAGTGCTTGAACGCCAACAGAGCGGGATGCCCTGATATTCGGCATAAGAGATGTCTAACCCGCGGCTCGGCAGCACGGTAAAATTAAGACCGCTCCCGGTTCGAAAGTCGATTGCGTCAACGCCCTTTTCATTGCCATCTGTCAGTTGATATGTTTTGGCGTGGGCAATTTGCGACACATCCCCGACATGGCGCAGCAGTTGTATTCTGTCATACGTTGCGCCGTATAAATTTATCAAGTTAAGGTTCTCCTTCTTGGTCCAACGCGAGTGTTTCGATGTAACGTGTTCCTTTTAAGCCCATATTGAGAAGATGAATTGGAATTTCCTGTATACTGAACAAAAATTGTAGCAGAAATTTAAAAAAAAAGCAATTTTTAAGGCAATTTTTTCGTTTTCGGAGAATCGGATATGATTACAACACATTACACACCCAATTTTTAGTTGTCTGACTGCCAGTTCTGTGGTACTCTTAAGGGTGTTAAAGATTGAAACAGAAAGTTTTTGAATATTTCTCAATCAACAGGGAAACTGATAAAGCAAATAATGGTAGCACAGTATGATTCGGATATGCTGGACAACTATTATTTCACGGAACGAAAGGAGAGACTTGTGAAAAAAATCAAAGAGATGTCTCCGGATGAGCTCCGCGAGTTGCTACATACCCTTGTCAACGAGGAGCTCTTTAAATCGCGAGAACGACTTACCGCATTGTTAGCACAAAACAGCCCTCAGGAGGCATTAGTGGCAGAATTTTTTCATTTTCACGGAGACACTGAAGACCTGGGGTTTTGGTTTGAAGAATACGAAGAAGATCCCCTCAATGGGTTAGACCTGCACACGCCACTTGCCAAAAAACTCAAGCGACAACGCGAATATATTCTTGCCAATCGCAAAACAACGCTTGAACAGCGCATCTTCAGGCGGATGGGAATCTACTTAGACAGTGACCCCATGCCCAGCAAGAAAATTGTTGAGATGCCTCCTGATGAATTTCGCGAACTGTTACGTCTGCTCGTCACGCAAGACATTTTCGCCTCGCAGGCACGACTTGCGGTGCTGCTTGAACAGAATGCCTCTATCGAGCAATTGGACGTTGCATTTCGCGAGTTTTTCGTTGCTTACGAACTCTTAGAACTTGCCTTGGAAGACTACTATTACGATCCAGATGAAGGGTTAGAGATGCGGTCTGAATTCGCAGAAGAGCTGGACCAGCGCATAGCAGATTACGAAACTGGAAGAACTAAACTGATCCCAATGGAAAAAGTTTTCAAAAAGTTAGGAATAGATTGATAATGTATACATTGGTAATGGACTTCCGGGCTGAATCAGATTTGGAGCGTTTGTCTCCGCCGATAGCCCAGCGGATTCGTAAAAGATTGGAAAAACTATGCCAAACCAGATGGGTATTGATGAAGGTAAAATGTGGGTGAAGGCGAAGTTACAACGGAGTTGGCAGAAGTTGCGAGCGGATGTTCAAGAACTGGTAAAAGACAGATATGAAGCTGCGTTGAAAACGCTCTAACAGGAGATATGATATAAATTCCACATGTTTTGTACAATTCCTATGACCGCTGACATGGTTCACTGGTTTCTCAATCTTTTCGATGAACTCGGCATCACAGTCTGGATTGATGGAGGCTGGGGTGTCGATGCGCTATTAGGTGAACAGACTCGGGAACACCAAGATTTAGACATCATCATCCCATGGGAAGATTCAGCAATCCTAACCGAGGCACTCTTTGCGCGTGGGTTCGTTGACATCCCTACAGATGATCGCACAGATCGAAACTTTGTAATGGGGCATCAAACACACGGACTGATTGACTTTCATGTGGTTGAACTCACCGAAGATGGCGGCGCAGTCTACAGACCGAGGGAGATCGACTGGATTATTTCTGAATCGGAATTAAACGCTGTGGGGCACATCGGCGGCAGGGCAACTCGGTGTCTGTCAGCAGATTACCAAGTCCGTTCACACGCTGGATACACGTTACAAGATACAGATTTCGCTGATATGCGTGCCTTGCAGGAAAAATTCGGCGTTGCGTTGCTCCCCGAGCAGATTGGAAAAGAATGATGGCAAAATACGAATACAAAACCGTCACACTGAAACAGAAAGGATTAGGCTTCGTTTCCCGGTCGATTCCTGACCTTGAAAGAACGCTGAATCGTGAAGGCAGAGAAGGTTGGCGCCTCTCCGAAATTGTTCAGCCCATCAGTATCGGAGAGGGTACCAGAGTGATTGTGATTTTTGAGAGAAAGTTAGAAGCGAATTGAAACATATTAATGCCCCCAGAACAGCATGCCAGCTGTGACAATACCGGCAATCATCAAAGCGATAGACCACAACATATCCAGATTAAACCACGCCTTGCGGAGCAGCGCCAATCCTACCACCTCGTAAACAACAACCGCTACAATCCCAGTGACAACGAAAAAACTGAGGGTATGCACGCCGACAGCAGACAACAACACCGCAGCACTCTCCGTCATAGTTGCCGAGGCGTGGTGGGCGTGTCCAGAATGTCCTCCTGCAGGCATTCGTAACAAAAGCGGTGCGAGCATCAAACCCGCGCCATGCGCCGAAGCCATCAGGAAAGACCAGATCGTTAAGTCCTTGAAATTAACGCGCATTCCCACCCACTTCGGATGCCTTGCTCGGAATAGCTTATAGAGTCCGAAACCGAACAGAACAACCGCACAGGCGATACCCAGCACATTCGTCGAGATCTGCTGTTGCGCCAAAACGATCACCAGCACCACAACCCCGATCGAAATCGCGTGTCCAAGTGCCATTGGAAAGAGAGCACCGATAACAGCGCTTCTCCGCTTCTCCTGCATGCCGAGTGCGACCGCGAAAAGCCATCCCATCCCCGGATTAATACCGTGAAATAC
>JAJECD010000068.1 GCA_022822215.1 Candidatus Poribacteria bacterium
GTGCAGATTGGAGGTTCCTCAAATTAGAGGAAAAAAAACTTTACATTGATATGTCCGTCTACCAAATTGAGCGATGTGACAAGGTCCTCGGTATCCTTACAAGCATGGTAAAGCAAAAAGCATGAAGGTAGCAGCCACACACCGCTGCGCAGTAACGAAAAATGAACATTTTGGATCAAAATCTTTCTAAAAAAATTAGCAACGCCCAAATCGCACTCGATACCCATGTACGGCAGATCGTCGAATGGCATTTCAATCCAGAGACTGGATGCCCGTTCTGGTTAGAATTCGCGGCAAACCTCGACTTTAACCCAAGAAAAGAGATAGGTGGATACGACGATCTCAAGTGTCTTGGGCATTTCCAAGATGAATGGCTTCGCGGGGGCCCCGTGCGTCGCTGGGTGCCGAAGGCTTACGCCAACGAACCGATTTACGTCTTTGAAACAGGCGGCTCGACGGGTGTCCCGAAGTCTCGGATTAGCATTCGCGATTTTTATATTGACTATGAACTGTTCAGTAAAACGCTGTCGGACGAAGGCTTTCCGCCGGGTAGCGATTGGCTGATGTTGGGTCCGACGGGTCCGCGACGTTTACGCCTCGCGGTTGAACATCTGGCACAGCATCGAGGGGGTATCTGTTTTCACGTAGATCTCGATCCGCGTTGGGTGAACCAGCTCGTGCGTTACGGAAAAAACGAGGAGCTGGACGCTTATAAAAACCATGTCATATCGCAGGCACTCAACGTGTTACGTGCCCACGAAAACGTTCAGTGTCTCTTCACAACCCCGAAGCTGCTGGAAGCACTCTGCGAAAAAATTTCCTTGCCAAAGGCGGGTATCAAAGGCATTTTTTGTGGCGGCACAGAAATGGACGCACAGTTTCACCGCTTTGCGCGTGAGGAACTCGTACCGGGTGTTGACTTTATCCCAACATACGGCAACACTTTGATGGGGTTAGCGACTTGCAAACCGTTCGATCCGGCGGATAACTATGCGATTATCTATTATCCGCCGCAACCGCGCGCGGTCATTGAGCTTGTCAACCCGGACAATCCAGAGGCACCTGTCGATTATGGCGAAACCGGTCGCGTTATGCTTACGACGCTGACGAAAGAATTCTTCATGCCACGTTTCCTGGAACGCGACGAAGCCGAACGCGCCGAACCGATTCCTGAATATCCGTGGGACGGTGTCGAAAACCTCCGTTTACTCACCGAACTCCAAGAAAGCGTCGTTGTGGGGGTTTACTAAGCTCCCTTAATCAAAGGAGATAAAATGGAAGCAATTAAAACGGTCGAAATACAAGACCCTATATATGAAGAAACTTATACCGCTCACATTAAAAAAAATGGAACCGCATGAATAGGGTGGATACCGGAAGTCCCTGAGGTGAAATGTAAAGAAAACACACAAGAAGCCTTGGTGAAAACCCTCGCGCACGAATTGCATGAAGCTTTAGAAGCCGAGCAAGAAGCATGGGAAAAGCAGTTTGAAGAAGATGTGAAAGCAGGACATCTTGACTATCTTCGCGAGGAAGCTCTTGAGGATCTACGGGCAGGAAGGTGCTTTGATCTATAGAACTAACCGTAGGTTTTGGATCTTTTATCGGAACCTTACCTTGATTTGAAATGGGTCACTTGATGACAGAAGGCAAAATGGTGGTAGACTTTAGTGATGCCCTCAGCAATACAGCACGTGTGCAAGTCCAAGCACATTGGGATCCGATTGCGGATGCCACTTACAACTTGCATCAGCCAACACAAGAACAGTTCGATAGGCTCAAAACACGGTTGCCAGAACCAGTGAATATGGGGTGGGAGCAGGCATTAGAACTATTCAATCCCAAACCTGCATATCCACTAAAGAACTACAGTACAACAGACTTTCAAGTTTTTCTGCCGCCTTCGACTGCTAATGTGGGGGATATTTGGGAACTTGACCCGAAAGGGATTCTCCCTTTCCTCTGTCAGTTTCACTCGGGGGCGACGACGGAGATCACCATCTTTTCCCGCAGAACACATAGATCTGAAGGGTCAAAAGCGTGTTTACGGGCAATTTCGCCCAATTACGCCGAGATCGTCTTCCGAATTCATGCCCAATTCGTGTTGGACGCGCCGGGTGTGCGTTTGTTACCAGCTCAATTTGCGGGGCGACTGGTGCTGGATCGAAAGGAAGGGGTAGTTGTTGCGTTTTCTCTGGCTGTTCCATCTCGTAACAGCAATGTAGATGTTAACGCGTTCAGAGCAGCAGACATGGCTTTTATTCCGCGCATGGAACTCTCTACCTTATCAAATCGTCCATCTACACACGAGATCGTGTGGAAAACAGCCATCACTGAAGAAGAAGCCTGCAAAAAGTTAGCGACTGCATTCTATAAGTTTGCTGAAATTGAGTGGACACCGATTGAAGATACGGTTAAACTCGCGAAAGAAACAGAGCGTCCGATCCACGCGTTAGTTTTATTTGGGGCACTTGATGATGAATCATGCTGAGGGACAGGCAAAATTTTGAGGGCGGGTCCGCTCTCCTCATCGAAAGTTATCAAGTTGCTCAATGGGCATTTTGTGAACACTTGGGTTTTACTAAGGGAATTGCCTGAAATCCAAGACGGTGCGAAAGGGGTTGCCGCCTCTACCCTGGCTACGAAACTCCAAGAACATTTTGTTTATCCGGTTGATCCTCTGATTCTGACACCGGAATTGGAGTTTATTCAACACTTACCAACGAATGCGTTTACCAAGTCTTTTCCCCGTAGCGAACGGAGATCCGAATATTTAAAGTGGCTAAAGTCCTCTTTAGCACAAATAGATAGACACTGAAAAGGAGTCTGAATTATGATAACGAAAATAGAGAAAGTCTTCCGGTCACCCTATGCCGTGCCGAACGGTTTGCAAGTTACAGACGACGGTTTGTGGATCGTCGATCAGATTACCGACAGAGTCGCACTGGTTGAAATCACAGCAGACGAGGACTATACCGTGCCGAAACTCATCCGCGATATTCCGAGCGAATCCTCGAATACGAGTGGAATGACATACGGAGATGGCGCGCTCTGGTTAGCTGCAAATGGAACTGGAGAACGGTGGCGTACCGTCCGAGATACAGATGCTGAGACAGGTGAGGTTTTCAAAGTCGATCCTGCAACGGGTGAAACCCTCGGACGCTATCCGATACCCGACGGCGGCGGCACACACGGCATCGAATACGACAATTACGATGAAGGACATATCTGGGTCCAAACCCTTAAGAATCAGGTCACGCATAAGGTGAGAATTTCGGATTGGTCTGTGCAGAAAACACTCCCGTTGCCTCACGGCCGCGGACATGGCATGATTCGTGTTGAAGATGGACTTTGGTCAACGCATACTTCTGATAGGGTCATCGTTAAACTTGATCTCAATGACGGCACGCCGCTTGATGTGATTGAGGTTCCCGAAGATTGTCCTGAACCGCACGGATTATCCATCTATGGTGACGACTTCCTCTACTGCGATGCCTCCTCCGGATGGGTAGCAAAGATTACATGGTAAAATGGCTATCAGTTATTGGTTATCGGTTTTCAGTTAAGAAGTTTTCGTTTAAAAAACCCTATTATAACTGACAACTGATAACTGAAAGGCTGCGCAGCAGGCGAACCGAAAACTATTAAGATGATACACATCCCAATTTTACGCGCTGGACGTTCTTACAGAAGTTTGAACACTGTTAGCGTGTCGCATATCAAAACAGGCGAACCTTTAGTCGAGGTGAGCCAAGCCAATCGCGGGTTAATAGCAAAGGATCTCGTTGACATCGCTCTCCGAAAGGAGGCACTTGGACAACGTTCTGTCGCTGAATTGATCGCTATTTGCAAGGCGGCAGCGCGTCTTTTCACAACGGCGACGCTGCCACTTGACTGCACTGAACAATCCCCGACAGACTATATCCAACAGGTCTCTGGGACAACGGGTTTGCCTGAAACCCTCTGCCGACAGAATCTACTCAAGATTCAAGGGGTCTTGGAAAACATAGATACCGTCTTAGACGGGCTCACGCGCGGCTTGGATTTACGGGTCCTTGATACAGGTTGGGGCACTCAAAACGGACGGACGTTAAGTTACGTCTGTGAGGCAAACGCTTTAGGTGCGGTGTTACCGAGCAATTCGCCAGGTGTGCATTCGTTGTGGGTGCCAGCGATTCCGTTGAAAGTCCCACTTGTGCTCAAACCCGGGCGCGAGGAGCCGTGGACACCGTATCGTATCGCACAAGCATTTATCGCGGCGGGTGCTCCGGCAGAGGGGTTCAGTTTCTATCCAACCAATTATTCAGGTGCTAACGAAATTCTGTCGCGATGTGGACGCTCTATGCTTTTCGGTGGTGGAGCTACTGTCGCACCGTGGGTGAATACACCGCGTGTCGAGATTCACGGACCCGGACGCAGCAAGATTATCATTCACAACGGAGAGCAAAACAATTGGGAGCAGTACCTTGATCTCATTGTGGAATCGGTCGCTAAAAACGGGGGCAGATCCTGTATTAACGCCTCTGGTGTTTGGGTAACGGCACACGGACGCGAAATCGCCGAAGCGTTGGCAGAACGCTTGGCACGTATCGAACCGAAACCGCTGGATGATCCAGGCGCAGGTATCGCAGCGTGGGCAAACCCGAAAGCTGCGCACGGTATCTCGGCGTTGATTGATCGGCACCTCAAAGAACCCGGCGCAGTAGAATTAACAACGGGTGATCGCGTCGTTGAGTTAGACAGCTGCACTTTCCTCAGACCGACTGTTATTTGGTGTGAGGATGCGGAACACCCATTAGCGAACACGGAATTCCCATTCCCATTTGTAAGTGTTGTGGAAGTCCCATCAGCACAATTGGTTGAATCTATGGGGGCAACACTCGTTGCCACAGCGATTACGGCAGACACATCACTCACACAAGACCTCATAGCGACACCACTCATCGATCGGTTGAATTTAGGAGCGATTCCGACGAATCAAATTTCTTGGGATAGTCCACATGAGGGGAACCTATTTGAACACCTCTATCGGCAGCGGGCGTTTCAGCATGGGTAATGCTCTAAGAAATTTTAAAGGGATTCCATAATGAAAGTAAAGTATTTCCATGACACTGCTACGGCTTTGATTGAGTTCTCAGTACATACTGTTGTCGAAACAAAAGAGATCAATGAGAATATCTACATAGATTTAGATGCTACGGGCAATCTGGTTGCAATAACCATTGAACACGCTGACTTATACGCGAATCTGCCCGATTTGTTTTATGAACAGATAGGAGATTCAGAAGCACAGCCACTTTTACATGAACAAACTTAACTTTACAAATCGTTTGGTATCTTACTTATGACCGATAACCCGAATGTCATTCTCATCTTCGCAGACGATCTCGGACGTGGTATGCTCAGCTGCTACGGGCAGCAACATTTCGAGACACCGAATATCGACCGCCTTGCGAAGGAAGGCATGAAGTTCAACCACGCTTATGGGTGTGCATTTTGCGCGCCATCGCGAGCGAGTATGTTGACAGGGATCCACGATTGCCACGAAGGCACCTGGACCTATACCCAAGGCGGACTCTATCACAGGTTAAGTGCGGGTGAGATGACCTTGGATCAAGTTACGGAATTGCTTCATACCACCGGTCTTCAAGCCGGTCCCGACGATGTTTTCTTGGCACAAATTGCAGAACACGCCGGTTATGCCACAGGACAGATCGGAAAACTCGAATGGGGTTTTGCCACAACTGGAGAGCGTATCCGGCGGCACGGTTGGCAGTATCACTACGGCTACTATGACCATCAGCGTTGCCACGGTTTTTATCCGCCTTTTCTCTTTGAAAATGGGCAACCCACACCCATCCAAGGGAATACACACGCCGATTGCGCGGTGAATCTGAACTGGGAATCCGAAGAAAATATGGCGCGCCGCAGAAACCGAGAGGGGAAAACGGTATATTCTCAAGACATTTTCAACGAAAAAATTATCGAGTTTCTTCGCACCCATCAAGATACGCCCTTCTTCCTCTATCATCCATCCCAACTACCGCACGGACCGATTGCTATCCCTGACATCCATCCAGCGGTGAAAAACGTTTCAGAACTAACAACTTATGAGAAAGAATACGCCTCTATGATTCTAAAGTTAGATGAGACTGTTGGGATCATTTTGGACGAACTTGAACGTCTCGGAATTGACGACCGCACGATGATTGTCCTCTGTTCTGATAACGGTCACGAAGTATACTATTTGCAGGAAGGACGCACCTCTGGTCGGAGACAGGATTTGGAGGGTGAACCGTTTGATGAGATTACAACGAAATTCTACTCAGAGACGGGTGGCGATGTGTTCAATGGAAACGACGGTATGGGAGGCTTGAAATTTTCAAGTTGGGAAGGCGGTACCCGGATTCCTTATATCGTCCGGTTCCCCGGAACAATTGCCCCTGATAGCATGTCAAACCACATGCTCACGAACTACGATCTAATGCCGACCCTCGCTGACCTTATAGGAGTTGAGTTGCCACCGGGAAAAGACGGCGTATCGTTTTTACCAACACTCCTTGAACAACCTGAAACTCAAGAAACCCACGAATGGATTGTATATGCTTCGCGACTGGGTCCAGCATTGGTAACGTCAGACGGTTGGAAA
>JAJECD010000042.1 GCA_022822215.1 Candidatus Poribacteria bacterium
CCATTTTCAGGATCAACATTGAAGTCAATCCCTGAAAAGAGGCTGATACGGCGTTCCAGCTGCTCGCGGAGTTCAACAAGAATGTCAGCGACAATCATCTCTGATTTTGCTTTCTCGGTGCCGATAGCAGTGGCTAACGGCACTTTTCTTGCCAACACGGCGGTGAGCAGCTGGCTGGGATCCACCGGCTCAATATCAGCAAAGATGCCAGCGGCATCAATTTCTTCGAGGTCAAACGCCTCTTGTGCTGTATCTAAGGTAAAGTTGCTATATGCCATCTGAGCGCACCTCTCAAGAAATTCGCTATTCTGAAATCGCAATAAGCATATTACGGGTTACAATATAAAGCACACCGTCTTTTGCAACAGGTGTCGTATAAACAGCACTGCCCATGTTCGTTTCAAACAGCACCTGCTTCGTTTTACCTGTTTTTAGGATAACCACATCACCGTCTTCGTCACCGAGATAAACTTTACCGTCTACAACATAAGGCGAACCCCAAATTGCGGCGAAGGTGTCATGTTTCCAGTAGAGGTCCCCTGTGTTCACATCCAGACAATAGAGGTATCCGCTCAAATCTGAAATATAGAGAAGTCCATCCGCAATAGCTACAGTAGACATCGTGCGATTAAACTGTTCATTACCGAAGTGCCAGACAGCAGCCGTGTCGGTAACGTCGCCGCTTTGCGAAGCATCAATACACCAGAGGTGTCCGACACCTTCACCGTGTTCGGGGTCTTGACCGACAGCAACGAATACTTTTCCATCGTAAATAACGGGTGTTGAGATGATATTATTGCGTGTGCCGCGACCCCCAAGCTCCCAAACAGAGTCCTTCGGATTACAATCAAACTTCCAGATGATGTCACCAGTTTCCGGCGCAAAGGCATAGACCCAGCCATCACCGCCGGGGATAATAACTTGTGGAATACCTTTGATGACACCGTAAGCCGGGTTCGCCCACTGTCCGTGTAGTATATTTTCACCCGGAGAGGCATCTTCCCACACGAGCTCGCCAGTGTGTTTATTCAACGCAATGAAGGACGGAGCATCGGGTGAAGGGATATGGATGTGCCCCTCATCAACGCCATTACTCGTTTCCAAGAAGAGGAGGTCGCCAGCAGCAAGTGGTGAACAGGTCGCGAGATTGTGCGGAAAGACATCCAACTCCTCCATCATATCATAACTCCAGATGATGTCGGCATCAATCTCGCTTGTTTCTGTTTCTTCCGTAAAAGGTCCGTCATTTTCTCCATCAAGGAAACCCTCGGTATCAATACAGACGACTTCACAACGGTTAGAGACGTAATAGAGCCGATCGCCCTCAATATATGGCGTGGAACAGATGCCCTGCAGGGGCCAGTCGTTAACTCTACCTGATGGGAGTTTGGTGTGTGTAGCTTGCCAGAGAAATTCGCCATCGGATTCACGAAATGCCATAAGATTCCCGCGGTCACCAGTCAGTTTGGGATTGCGCAGTGCTTTGTTATTCGTCCCGACAAAGACTTTGCCACCAATGATGAGGGGGCCCGCATAACTTTGCGAACCGAGTTCTGCTGTCCATTTAATGTTTTCACCGCTTTCCATATCCCAACTCGCTGGGACATTTTTTTCGTCAGAGACCATATTACGGCTTAACGTACCGCCCCACAAGGCGATCTCTTTTTCTGCGGAGGCGGTGGATACCGTGAACACGAGCAGCACTGCCAGTTTTATAATATAGGTAAATCCTAATTTCCAAAAAGGTTTCAATTGAACGACTCCTTTTGAGTGGTTATTAGCCATTGGCTATCAGCTGTCGGCTTTCAGTAAAGAGGACTTTGATCTCTGAAAACCCATCTTACTGACTGTTGAAAGCAATCCGAAGGATTGCACGCTGACAGCCAATTACCATACTTTTAGATTATCATAGTAGATTTCAGTTGCAGAGTAGCCGTAGATACCAGGGCTACCCTCACGATTCGGCAACGGATCTTCAGCAGTAATAGTCCATTCTGCTGGTTCTGTTTCGCCTCTCCGCCATACCTTTCCGCGAATCACTGCTTTATCGTCCATGATCTCTACCATCATTTTCATTGTATACCAAACATCCGTTTCCCAAGCAAAGTCGATTGTTTTTGCCATGCGTAAATCTGATGCCCACGAGCGAATTTGCAGCCGTTGATGCCTACCCTGCATATCCAATGTATAGCGATTTGCAATCAAGCCCAGGTCTGGCAACCTACGTCTGTTTTTTGTACCCATCAGGTCAACCTGGATTTGGTAATCCCTCATCGTTGAGGGACCGAGATAAACGTTAGACCTATTTAGCCCACGTTGGACAGGTGTTTTGACTAAGACTTTACCACCATCCTTCTCACGCACGAAGAATTTACCGGTCGCGCCGATCCAGTGCGTCGGTATTTTTTCGAGTTCAATCGTCTCAAAATCCTCTGACCACGGAAGCGATGGAATTACACGAATGCGAGCAGTTGCCTTCATATCACCTGATTGGGCAGTGACCATGCCTGCATGCGCCCCCGCACTTTTATCAGGTGTGAATGTACTGTTTTGTAGTGTCCCTGTTAATCCGGTTTTCATCCATTCTATAGCGCCGATCGCACTCGTCTGTTTTCCGTTTGCATCGAACCCGATGACGCTAAACTCAACAGACTCGCCTGATGTCAGTTTCTCAGCAGGCGTAAGCAAGAGCGAAACAGCCGGGAGAGCTGGTGTCTTCACTGGCTCCGGTGCGATCTCCTTGCTGGCACAACCAGCGACGAGAAGGCACACGACCAGAACAGCGCAAATTGGAATAGAATTTCTCATTATTTCGTCCTCCCGATACAGTAGAGGTGTTCCTCTGTAGTGAAATAGATACGTCCATCGGCGATAGCAGGGGAACCGTAAATTTCAACATAGTGGTCTTCCTCGGCTCGGTTTATCTCTTGGCTGCTGAGTGTCTCACATTTCGTTTCGCTCGGTTGAAGGATAACAAATCCTCCATTGACTTCCGTGACATAGAGTTTACCATCTGCCCAGACAGGTGAACCTTTGCCAACTTTGCCAATGTTATGCATCCAGAGGCGTTCGCCGGTATCAGCGTTAACAGCGTGAGCGTTAGCGGAGTTATCCACGACATAGAGATGTCCACCGTGAATTGTAGGCGAGGCGTATCCGACGTTAACTGCATCGTATCGCCAAACCTCATGCGTTTCGGTCACATCACCAGTCCCGGTCGCGTCGATACACACAACCCGTCCCATCTCTGTATTATCGATGTTTTCTTCACTATGTGAGGCGTAGACTTTCGTGCCTGAGACGATGACGGACGTATTAATGCCGCGCTGACTCAGTTTAAATCCCCAGACCATCTCTCCGGTATTCTGTTTCATGGCATAGATGCCGCCGTCCGCATTGCCGCCGATGATGAGTTGTTGTCCGTTGATGTTGGCAACGACGGGTGTGGAGTAGGTCGTATCTAACGGTCTACCGCCAGGGGTTGAAACCCAAATCAGTTCGCCGGTGCCTTTGTTGAAAGCAAAATAACGGTGGCGTGTAGCCGATTGGTCGCCCCATCCTGAATTGAGATAGCTAATCACGACGAGGTCGCCAGCGATAATAGGGGTATGAACACGTCCACCATAACCCGATATTCGTCCATATTCCTCTGTGAGTGAACGCGACCAGAGAATGTTTCCATCTTTGTCGAAGCAGAAGAAGAGCCCTTGAACACCGTGTGCATAGATATTTCCTGTTTCAGGGTCACCCGCAAGGCTCGTCCAGCCGACTCGGTTGAAGGAGATGGTGGTATGGAAGACGTTAAATTGATAATTCCAGAGCAGCTCGCCGGTTTCTGCGTCGAAGCAGGCGATACGTTCCTGTTCAGTGATGTCTTTCCCGACGCGCCCGATGACGTAGACTTTGTCGTTGAGGACGATTGGTGTGGAGCGGCCTATGAATTCTGCCTTCCAGAGAAGGTTTTCACCTTCAGCCGACCAAGTTGAGATTAATCCTGTTTCGGCAGAAGTGCCATCTTGATTCGGGCCTCGCCAGGTCGGCCAATCCCCAGCGAAGGCGGGCATAGATATGGCGAGCAGAACAAGCCAGATGAATAGCCGATAAAAAATCGGTTTTCGGTAGTGCAAATTTTCGTTCCTCCTGGTTTATTTTACGTGTGTCTGTAATTTTAAGACGATGCAAAGATATAAATGTTTAAATCCACGCGTCTGCTGAGAATGCCACGGTGTCCCACGTTAACGTTGTATTGGGCGCGTCGAATCACTTTGTTTTCAATACCCTTTGATATGCTATCATATCACATTTGGGGTTTTCGCGGGAGATTTTAATTGTTGCCCTCAACGTCCTTCTAAATCATTGAGAATCCGATCCACCACCCGTTTGCGTTGTCCCTGAACCGCGGGCTGTTCCAATTCGTAGACTTCATCCGAAATTAGATGTCTATGGCTCTCAATAGGCAGGGATTTGTGCGATCCGTTATCAATATAGCGGTTGAAGATGGTAAAGCGTGGATAATCTTCTGTCCAACGTCTTCCGCCATGATAGAGTGCTTCTGTGAAGATAACACAATCGCCTGCGTCGACTGGGACGTTAATAACCGTAGGCGGTCCATCGTAAATCGAGAGATTCTTGGGTGGTTCAAAGTTACGCTTATGGCTCCCTGGAAGGCAGACAAACCCTGTTCCAGGTGGTACATCAACTAAGGAGATACCGGCATTAAGGAAACCGGCGCGAGGTCCTAATTCCTCTACACTATAATCCTGACCGGCAGCATGGAAGTGGATGTCATCGGAGGTTTTGTAGTTCCTCGTCAAGGCACAATCGACGAGACAGGGTGCCCCTCGCGTCAGGGCGATAATCACCCGCATAATCTCTAAGTTGAGCACAAGTCGTTGGAATACCGGATCTCCGTATTGAATGTGATTAATCCAGTGCGCAATCGTCGGTGAGTGTGAACCTGTCCGGGAAGTAGAGGTTAGCGGTCGTGGTAGTTCATCCAGCGTCTGCTCATGCCACCAATGCGCGAGTTTAATCATACGTTTAATATCCTCAGGTGGAACGACTTTACGGAGGACGATGAATCCGTGGTGGTCAAAGAACCATTTCTCGTCAGGTGTTAACATATACACTCCTTATAGTGTTACCGTGCCTCTTTAAGAGTTCCCCACACGACAGGCAGCTTCTCGGCTACATCAACGGACAACCCAATCTTCGATTCAAAATTCCGAGTCACCTCGGCATCAGTCAATGGACGATCGTAGATGCGAACTTCATCAATGATACCGGGAAAGAAACGTTCGACATTCCCACGATTGTTTGCCGCGCCGATATAGACCGGCTCCACAAACGGAATAAAGGTATCCAGTTTTTTAGCATCACCCACAATAACCTCTTGTGGTTCTCCATCCATATAGATGCTAACCTCAGATTCGCCTGCATCTACAATTGCGAAAACGATGTGGTGCCACTTGCCATCTGATAGAGGAAACTCAATCTCAACGGCGATGGCGTTACACCCCGCTGCCGATTTTTGGCGGACGTAGTAGTGGACGATGTCCTCAGCGAACGGGAACCCGGCTTTCGCGCTCCGGTTGACATCGATTGCCCATGCCATATTACAACCCTGATCGAGGACTTTGAAAAGCGTCGTCCAATCTTTCTTGAAACTCGTTTTGACCCACGCTTCAAAGGTAGATGCAGCGACCTGCTCGCCAAAATCGCCGAGATTTGTTAGGTTGACGTAATCATCGCTCCCGTCAAACTCCAGTGCCTCTCCAACGTGTCCATCGACAATTTTCGGGGCACCAACGATCTTTCCATCATTTTCACCCCAAACATCTTTGACTGTTCCACCAGCGA
>JAJECD010000079.1 GCA_022822215.1 Candidatus Poribacteria bacterium
TTTCTCCTGATGGAAAAACTATCGCAACGGGGAGTTACGACAACACTGTTCGTATTTGGGACACGGCTATGGCGAGGCATCTTCGGACCCTCACGGGACATACGGGTTCGGTCAATAGCGTGTCGTTTTCTCCTGATGGAAAGACCCTCGCAAGTGGAAGTAGGGACGACACAGTTCGCATTTGGAATGTGGCTACGGGCAATCCTCTCCGAACCCTCACAGGGCATAAGGATTGGGTCACGAGCGTATCGTTTAGTCCTGATGGTCGGACGCTGGCAAGTGGGAGTTGGGACAGAACGGTTCGCATTTGGAATGTGGCTACCGGCAGTCCTCTTCGGACCCTCACGGGGCATACGGCTTGGGTCCATAATGTATCGTTTAGTCCTGATGGAAATACCCTCGCAAGTGAAAGTAGGGACGGCACGGTGCGTCTGTGGGATGTGGCTACGGGCAATCCTCTTCGGACCCTCACTTGGCATATGGATACGGTCTTTAGGATGTCGTTTAGTCCTGATGGTGAGACGATCGCAACGGGAAGTTTGGACGACACAGTTCGTATTTGGGACACGGCTATGGCGAAGCCTCTTCGGACCCTCACGGGGCATACGCGTTCGGTCCTTGGCGTATCGTTCAGTCCTGATGGTGAGACGATCGCAACGGGAAGTTTGGACGACACAGTTCGCATTTGGAATGTGGCTACGGGCAGTCATCTGCGAACCCTCACGGGGCATACGGGTTCGGTCTATAGCGTATCGTTTAGTCCTGATGGAAAGACCCTCGCAAGTGGGAGTGGGGACAGGACGATTCGTCTGTGGGATGTGAACGGAGGCTGGCTTCTTCAGACACTGACAGGACATACAGATGATGTCGATAGCATATCGTTTAGCCCTGATGGTGAGACGCTGGTAAGTGGAAGTAGGGACGACACGGTGCGTCTGTGGGATGTGAAAACAGGTAGTCATCTGCGAACTCTCACGGGGCATACGGATGAGGTCAGTAGCGTGTCATTTAGCCCGGATGGAAAGACCCTCGCAACGGGGAGTTCCGACGGGACTGTATTGTTGTGGGACCTCGCGCCTTCCGCTATTATAAACACTATCGTCAGTCTTTCACCTAACAGTGTGCAGTCGCCTGCTGTCGGGCAACAGCTTACATTCTCCCTCAACATCACAGACGGTGAAAACGTTGCTGGCTATCAGGCAACTGTGTCCTATGATACTTCTGCTCTCCGATATGTTGAAAGTGCCAATAGTGATTACCTCCCTTCGGGGGCGTTCTTTGTGCCACCGACCGTTGATGGTAATACTGTGACGCTTGCTGCGACCTCACTCGCGGGAGAAAGTAGTGGCAGCGGCACCCTTGTAACCATCATGTTTGAAGTCGTTGCAGCAAAAGCCTCCACGGTACGATTAACGAATGTGCTACTGACAGACAGTTCTGGTGGTAGTTCAGTTCCACGGATAGAAAATGCTGAGACTGCCGAACCAGAAGGGCTTCCCGAAGATGTCAATAAGGATGGTGTCGTCAACATTGTTGATCTGACCTTAGTCGCTTCCAGTTTCGGTAAAACCGGTCAAAACGCTGCAGATGTCAACGGTGATGGTATTATCAACATCGTGGATTTAACGCTGGTTGCGGGGGCATTTGGCAATCTGACCGCTGCACCGGAGCTATGGAGTTTTCATCTTGAGGGTACTCCGAGAAGAACGCAAGTAGAACAGTGGCTAAATCAGGCACGACAGATGAACTTAGCAGATCCCACTTTCCAACGCGGTATCTTCGTCTTGAAACAACTTCTCACAGCATTGACTCCAAAAGAGACTTTGTTATTGTCAAACTACCCGAACCCGTTCAATCCAGAGACATGGATCCCGTATCAACTCGCGGCACCTGCGGAAGTCCACATTGCTATCTATGCTGCTGATGGGAAACTTGTGCGGACGTTGGATTTAGGGTATCAGACTGTAGGGCACTATGACTCCCGGAACCGCGCTGCCTATTGGGACGGTAGAAACGCACTTGGAGAGCCTGTAGCGAGTGGGGTGTATTTCTATACGCTTACGGCTGGAGAATTTACTGCTACGCGAAAAATGCTGATAAGGAAATAGTATCAAGCGGATATGAAAAACGGAAACCCAAACCCAGTTATTACTGGATTCAGGTTTCCGATTGAGAAAATGTCTTATATTTGCGCTTATCGGATGTTTTTGAGACTTCCCCATGTGGTTGCGAGTTTGGACCTGGGGTCTACGGGAAAACTGTCATCGCCGAAGAACTCAATTTCGCCAATTTGAAAGTATGCCCCAGCCGGGTTCGATGCGGTGTCTAAAGTAACATGCCGAAAAAACCGATACCCGGTTTTTTGAACGTCGTAATCTTCCCCCGCCTCAAACAGGACGACTTGCAGTCGCTGATCCCAAAAGCTTTTCCCGTCGTGCTCATAGATGGTCTCAAACTTCTTGCCGTCGTTCGACCCCTGAACTTCCCACACTGTAGGATCCCTTGCAGGCACATCGTTCGCTGAAGACATGGTGAAGTGCGTCAAGGCATATTGCTCCTCAAACTCAGCCATTATCCATAGCCCTTCCTTCGGAATGCCGCCTGGCTTTCCGCAGCACCATTTGTCATTGATGGGACCCAGGCGGTTATCGAAGACATTAAACGAAAATTCGCCGCCCCCGAACCCAGGTTCCTCGTTGGATGAGAAAATGGCATCGTACCGCTTGTCTTCATCAGGCTCACCATCGTCTTCTGGGTCGGTGAGGTCTCCTCCGAGGAGTGACTCTGTTCCTGTTCCTAAGACTTCCTCTGCCTGTGCTATGTTGCTCGTGCTGATAACACAAAAGGCTATCATCAACACAAATCCTGCTAATACTAACGTAATTTTCATGTCGTTCAACCTTCTTCTATAACTTATGCCCTTCACGCTATCGGGCGTTTTTGAGACTTCCCCATGTGGTTGTGAGTTTGGCTTTAGGGTCTACGGGGGTCAAGCCAGTTTCGCCGAAGAACTCAATTTCGCCGATTTGAAAGTACGCCCCAGCCGGGTTCGATGCGGTGTCTAAAGTAACATGCCGGAAAAACCGATACCCGGTTTCTTGCACGTCGTAATCTACTCCTGCCTCAAAAAGAACGACTTGCAGTCGCTCAGTCCAAAAGCTTTCCCCGTCGTGAGCAAAGATGGTCGTCCAATTATCGCCGTCGTTCGACCCCTGAACTTCCCATACTGTAGGATCCCTTGCAGGCACATCGTTCGCTGAAGATACGGTGAAGTGTGTCAATGCGTACATTTCCTCGAACTCAGCTGTTACGTGTAGTCCTTCCTCTGGAATGCCGCCCCCCAGTCCGCAGCACCATTTGTCATTGCCGGGACCCAGGCGGTTATCGAAGACGTTAAACGAAAATTCGCCGCCTCCGAATCCGGGTTCATCGTTGGCAGAGAAAATGGCGTTGTAACCACTATCTGATTCAGGATCACCATCGTCCTCTGGGTCGGTGAGGTCTCCTCCGAGGAGTGACTCCGTTCCTGTCCCCAAGACTTCCTCCGCCTGCGCTATGTCGCTCGTGCCGATAACACAAAAGGCTATCATCAACACAAATCCTGCTAATACAAACATAATTTTCATGCCGTTCAATCTCCTAAAAAAAATGAATCTCACTTGGACGTGAGTTTCGCGTTAAGTACGCGCGTTTGCGCGATAGTACCCACATGCTAAAGCGTGGGGTTTCGATTTTACCGTCTCTGACAGTGGTGGACAACACCTGCAGAAACAGGCAGGGTCAGAGCAGCACATTATATTAGACGTTCATATCAAGAAAAAGTTTAGTTTTTTTGTTTTCAAATTTTTCATCCCACCTCCACTCAAAGCGGTTTGCCAAAACACAACACATACCCATCATGATCCTTAAGTTCAAACGCCCGCAGCCCATCACTCGTATCCGCAAGTGGTTCGTGAAACACCAACCCACGGGACTGATACTCCACAAACAGCGCATCAGGATCGGAAGTTAGAATGAATGCGTCCCATTTTGCCCATTCGTGCCGTGTGTGGTTCGGGACTGGGTGAATATCTTCAGTGATGTATTTGAGAAGAATCCGGACGTTATCGCGAGACACAATCGCGAAAAACGGGTCGTCTTCTGGGATAAGGAGGTCTGTCTCGAAACCGAGTTTTTGATTGTAGAAGTCGATTGACTTTGCAAGGTTTTTGACAATGAAAAACGGATAAATTCGCTCAAGTGTTGCCTTGTTTGCCATTGTCCATCCTCCTGTCTTTCTTTTCCTAATATTCTAACAGATTTCTGACCAGTATTCAACACAGAAAAGTTTTCCCAGTTTGTAGTAGTGCGATTCATCGCACGTTTTGAAAGTACAACGGGCAATAAATTGCCCTACTACGAACCAATTATAGTGGATCCCATAATTAATTGCACATTCGGTGGGCATCGGGCTGGGGAACCCAGCCCCTACGGAGGCACAGGAGACCAACGGTTTCCTATGCGACAAGTGTAAACTTATTTTCGGATCTTACTATAACTCGCAAAATGGAAAACTGAATAGTGCTAAGGCTTGTAAAAGCACAGTTGACGAATCCGAGGCTTTACGGTATACTATAGCGACTACTACACCTTAGGGATTGGGAAAGGAATATTTCATGGCAGTGCTTAGATGGGGAATCCTCGGTTGTGGAGATGTCGCTGAATATAAGGGGGGACCGCCGCTCTACAGCGTCGATGATTCGGAACTCATCGCTGTGATGCGGCGCGACCGCGCCAAAGCGGAATCCTTCGCCGAAAGACATGGCGCGAAACGTGCTTATACCGACGTGGATGATCTCCTCGCAGATGATGAACTCAACGCAATTTACATCGCAACACACCCATATCTCCATTGCGAACATACACTCCGTGTAGCAGGAGCAGGCAAGCATATCCTCTGTGAGAAACCGATGGCGATGACGGTTGAGGAGTGTCAACGCATGGTGGATGCCTGTCGCGATGCAGGTGTTACCTTGATGCTCGCCTATTACCGGAATTTCTATCCGAATATCGTGAAGATGAAGGCGTTGATGGATGAGGGTGCTATCGGTGATGTGGTGCTTGCGCGGGTCAACCATACCGGTTTCTACGATCCGACTCGGCACGATCTACACAGTTGGCGGGTGGATCCAAAAATCAGTGGTGGCGGGGTTTTGATGGATCTCGGTAGCCACCGTATCTCGCTGCTGCAGTATCTGATGGGAGCGGTTGAATCTGTCCAAGGGTATGCCGAAGCGGTACATCTGGATATCAAGGTCGATGATTCAGCCGTGTTTACGCTTCGTTTCAAGAGTGGCGCGCATGCCGTTGCGAATATCAACTGGAATGTCGGCGTTTCGATTGACGATGTAGAGGTCTATGGCACAGAAGGTTGTTTGCGGTGTTCACCGTTGAATTCGGGAAACCTGACGCTTGAAACGAAATCAACTGGGTTGGTTGATATGAATCAGACACCGCTGCCGCATACGCATACGGGTCTTGTTAAAGATTTTATCAACCACCTCAAAACCGGTGAACCGATCCGATGTTCGGGTGAGGCAGGGTTGCAGACGAACACCATTATCGCGGAGATAATGTAGGTGTACTTCCTTAATATTTTAGGCGCGCTTTGTAAGCGCGCCAAGTTTTGATTCGCTTCAGGACAGTCGGGTTACGGCACACGGAGTGTGCCTACTTTTAAGGATTAGTTAATCCGGTCAGATTCCAGCGTTAGCCAGTCGCCATAAGCGCGTGGCATCTCTGCTGGCGGTGCTAATCCCGATTCTTCGCGCCACCGTAACAACGGATGTCGCCGATCGGGTTGCGGAAGATTGACGCGGGTCCCATACGCCGCCGACTCAAAGATCCCCATCATCATCTCAATAATGTGTCGTCCTTCTGTACCGCTGCACGTATGTGCGCTGCCTTCATCCAAGGCGTTGACGTATTCCTCCACGAACCAGTAATCCGCTTCCGATGCGCTGCTTTTCGGATTGTAATGTTCGGGATAGACGAGTTCTAACGTTTCCCATTGGTCGTGTGTGCCATCGGGGACATAGTGCGGTGTGGGTAGCCACCATGCGCCGCCGCTTTTCCAGAAGAGCCGCCCCTCCGTGCCGTAGAGTTCCATTGAATACGCGTCGGTATCCATCGTGTGAAACCTGTGTTGGAGCAGCGTACCCGTAACATTGCCTTCATATTGTAGGGTCGCGGTGATATATTCACCTGCGATCGTCCCCATTCCGCTCGGTGATGGCACAACATCTGTAGACGTAATCGGTTTGCCACCCGTCGTTAGGTGTGCAACAACGCTTTCACAGCGTTTCCCGAAGTGCAACATATTATTGAGCATGTGCGTGCCGATGTTCATCAAACCGTAGCCGCCGTAGTAGCCTTTCCCACTCCCATACATATAGCGCAGTTCGCCGATTTTTCCGGCATTAAAAGCGCGCGAGAGTGCTTGCATAGCGGCACCGACTCGCCCCTGATGATGCACGGCGACCTGCGCGCCTTTTGCTGCCGCTTTGGCGATAATGGCATCCGCTTCCACGAGATCCACACACATCGGCTTTTCTACTTCAATGTTGACACCGTGTTCCAGTACACGCATACACAAGTCGTAGTGAAACTCTGTGCCGGTGGGAATCGCGACAATGTCGGGTTGTGTTTGTCGAATCATCTCATCTAAATCGGTAAACTGTGCTGTGACGTTGAGTTCATTCCCCAAAGTGTTGAGGCGTTCTTCGACCAAGTCACAGAGTCCGACAATCTCTGTGCGAGGATGGGCATGGTATGCTCGTGCTGCTGCTGTCCCGCGTCCTCTGCATCCCAAAATTCCGATCTGATATGTCTCCATCGTTCGCTCCTTTTTAACGCTGGATTGTCTTCAGGTCCGTCTATGCTGTTGGTGTTTTTCATTCTATCATAATTCGTTTATAGGGTCAATGCATTTGATTTTTCTTGACTTTACTTCTTAAATGTGTTATCTTTTAGACATGATAAAGGCTATTTCCGAATTTCTGTTATTAGAGGTGGTTTATCGTGAATAGCTGGATAAAATTCGCATTTATCTTGATTCTATGCTTCTCCACCGTTTATATTCCATCTTCTGTGGCTTTCGAGCTGATAGAGACCTATACGGTTGCTGATGGTCTTGCGGGTCCTATTGTTCCCGTTATTTTTCAGGACAGTTGGGGTGCTATTTGGTTCGGTTCCAATAGCGGCGGTGTGAGCCGTTTTGATGGCAAAACTTTCGTGCCTTACTTGGCTTTGCTGGGTGCTTCGCAAGAGGTGCCAGGGTATGGCGTTCAAGCCGGAGCACTGCTCGGAGAGACGCTGCAAATCGTTGAGGATAAATGGGGACACATCTGGTTTCTGACGCGCCTGCCTTCGGAAGATGAAGGGCGGGTGAGTCGATTTGATGGCACCTCAATCAGCCTGATTGGCAACGGAAACTCCCTGATTGTTGATCGACGGGGTGACGTGTGGGTTGGCGAAAATCAGCGACTGACAAAGTATGTTGCCCCGGATAGGCAACGACCGCCGCAGGCGCACCCCAACGAAATCGTGGGTGAAGATCTGCTACGTTCAACAGATTTGACAATCAACGCTATCTTTGAAAGTAAAGACGGGACGCTTTGGCTCGGCGGCAGTGAGGGTGAAGAGGAACAAACCGGTGTGATTCTCAGTTTTCGTGAGAGTCGTCAGGTTGGCAACACTGATAATGCAGGGGACGACACGGAGATTAGGACTCGGCGAATCCAAACCAGGATTGGATTCGCGCGTTACGATACCTCAAACCTTGATGTAAGTAGTGCTATTCAAACAGTGGCAGAGGATACCGCTGGGAATCTTTGGTTTGGTGGCTATAATCTGCTGCTCAGGTTTGATGGAGAAACCTTTGAACAGGTGCTCCCTTTCGATTTGGAACAAAGTGGGGCTCAGCGGTATGCGTCTCCTCGGCAAACTTCAATCCAGCCGGACACAGAAGGGCGACTCTGGTTTAACGATGGGCGTATCACGAGGTGGTGGGACGGTTCACAACTCCAGACCTCCGAAAATGTTCAAGGTGTTTTTGAATTTGAGGACGCATGGGGACATCTATGGTTCACTAACGAGACCGGCGAGGTACACCAATACGACGGTTCTACGCTTGCGTCAATTCCTTATAGTGCCGAGGGTGGACTCGGTATTGACCAAATTCAGACGGTTTTTGAAGCGATTAACGGCGATTTGTGGTTCGGACATGAGAGCGGCGCGACGGTATTTAACGCGCAACCCGCAATTCAGAATCATGGCACTGGGCTGGGGAGTGGCGTTAGAGGAAAATCCCGTTTTGCGTTGTGGAAAGACGTTATAAAAATATTTGAAGTTGAAGGTGATATCTGGTTCGTTGACAAGCCGATATTCGACGGAGATGCGACGCAGTACACGTTCTTCCGCTACCGAGATGAGCACTTTGATCAGGTTTCTATCTTTATCAAACCCAAAACGCGGTACCACAGGATACGCGCCGAAAGGAATCCGAATCTGTTTGTTACTGGCGGAGCGCACCGATGGTTAGCTTTCGGCGGACATATCTTCAAGGCAGATACGACAGGGTTGTTGTGGTTTACAGACCGATTCCAGAGAATCCCCTTTCAAACGGACTTTGAAATTGATCACGCACCATCTCCTATAAATGGCTTTCACACGGATGTCAACGGCAAATTATGGGTGCTTTTTGAAAGTGGAAAGGTACAGGCATATCCAGAAACGATGGATCCCTCAACTGCTGAGGATATTGAACCAGAGACGCTTCCACATCTGATTAAGGTAACAAAGATGTTAGAGGTGTCATCGGGTGCCAAGTGGTTCTACAACGCTGTGACAGGAAAGTTGATACGCTGGAATGTCTCCAATCCGAACAGCCCGATTGTGCTCGAAGGGAGTACTGCCACTGCCCCGCTTGCAGTATGGCGGCACACCGCGGAAAGAAATGCAGAAGCCACTTTCCTTTTTCCCGATGTACTCAAGAGATATTATGACCATCGGTTGGTCATAACGAAGGACATTGAACTACCACCCGTCAGAGCGTTCTTGACTTCCCAAGAGAACATTCTCTGGCTCGCAACATCTCGCGGGGCTGTTCGTTACGATGGGAAGGAGCTTACAAGATATACGACTAAAAACACGTCTCAGATTTCCAGAAAAGAGGGATTCCTTGTCGATAATGTCCGTGATGTGATTGAAGATAGTAGTGGGAGTATATGGTTCGCTACAAAGGGTGGAGGCACTGTCCGATATGACGGTGGGACCTTCGATTCGCTCACGACAAAAGACGGTCTGGCACATAACAACATCTCGAAAATTTATGAATCTTCTAACAAAGATATTTGGTTTGCGACTGAAGGCGGTGTTACACAATATACACCGAGACGCGGTGGACTTCCTTTTTATCGGTTAACTGCACTACAGGCGGATGAAACTTACACCGATCTCTCATCTAATATTATGCTACCGACCCGTGGAAACAGGCATATCACTTTGTATGTCCGAGGGATTAGTCCACTCCAAGAACGGCTCTCCTATGCGTTTAAAATAATTGGGTTAGATAGTCCAGGCTGGACGGAGCTTTCGGCGGAGGAGTTTTCGCTTTTGCCTACGGGTTCCGGGGTTTCATTTAACAAATGGTTACCCGCATCCACATTGGCGACCCAACAGGCGACACACACGAATGGGGTTCAACAGGAACTTCAAAACCAGAACGGCGTGCTATGTGTACGCTATACAGGACTCAAAGCGGGGGCCTACAGTTTCATCGTCAAAGCCTTTCGGAAAGACTGGCCCTATACCCAACCGCCTGCCATCGTCGACTTTAACATTCCGGCACCTTTCTGGACGCAGTGGCGGACACATCTCCCGACACTCATGTTCCTAACGCTTGTGCTCGCACTCATCGGTCGTTTGATCATCAACCGAAGGCACACGTTGCAGCTGCGCAATGAAATGTTGGAGAAGGAAGAGGCAGACATACAGCGAATCCGAGCTGAATTAGACGAGGCGCAAAACATTCAAACGAGACTACTACCCGTAGAATCACCGGATACACAGGCGTTTGATATTGCCGGGATGTCGGTACCCGCCACGCAGGTCGGTGGAGATTTCTACGATTACGTAACCGTCTCAAACGGGAAAACGGCTGTTGCAGTCGCAGATGCTGCAGGCAAGGGGCTCCGCGGCGCGATGAATGCTGTACTCACGAACGGGATGCTCCATGAAGTCGCACGGTTCAGATCCGAGGCGGATGTCATCCTCACTGACCTCAATGCAGGATTAGCACCCCGAATGTACGGTCCCAATTTTATTGCGCTTAACTTGGCAATTCTTGATGAAGCCGAAAGGCGTGTTAACTACGCCAACGGTGGACAACCCTATCCCATTCTCAAAAAAGGCACTAAAATTATTGAAATTGAGGATAGTGACTTGCCTCTCGGTAGCATGAAGAGTGTCGAATATGAATCGGTTGCTTTTGATTTAGATGAAGGTGATATCCTTATCTTCCACTCTGACGGTCTGATTGAAGCCCTCAACGCTGACGAAGAGATGTACGGAGATGAACGTTTAAAAGAAGTGGTTTCCCAAATGTCAAACGATTACACGGCTGAGGAAGTGATTCAACACCTCGTTGAAGACGTTAATCGGTTTGTTAAGGAAGCTGAGCAATATGATGATTTAACACTTGTGGTTATCAAATGTCTGTCGGCATCTGGGTAGAGTACATACTGATGCGACTGTTTCGAGGTGTTTCCAGGAGTTCGTCTACTTTCGACGGGATAGGTACGCAGACAGCGCGTAGTCAAACGGCGTTGTGGTATCCATCTGAACGTAGTCAATCTGACTTGCGCCGCAACCACGCCGGTAGCTTTGGATAAACTCGTTGAGTTTCTCAAGATAATCGGCTTTCAGCGTATCCGCTTGCGTTGAGAGAGTCTGTCCTGTTTCCATGTCCCGAAAGACGACGGAACCGGTATAGGGGAAGGTGAGTTCGGCAGGATCGAGGAGATGGAAGACGATAACCTCATGTTTCTGATGGCGGAGATGTTTCAGGGCAGAGATGACGTGTGAAGGTTCGTCAAGTAAATCAGAGATAACGATGACTAATCCGCGTCTCACGATCCGTTTGGCGAGTTCGTGGAAAAGACTGCTGAGTTTTGTCTCTTGACCCGGAGTCGCATTTTCCAAAGCAGACATAATCGCTCTTAAATGCGTTGCAGCACCTCTCGGTGGAATGTATTGGGTAATATCTGTGTCGAAGAGTGCCAATCCGACGGAATCCCGTTGCTTCAGCATAAGGTAAGTAAGCGTTGCTGCAAGATAACAGCCGTATTCAAACTTCGTTAACCCTTCCGCTGCGTGCTTGTAGTTCATTGACGCGCTCTTATCGAGAAGAATATAAGCGCGTAGGTTCGTCTCCTCTTCAAACTTTTTGACGTAATACCGATCAGATTTCCCGAAGACCTTCCAATCAATATAGCGGATTTCATCACCCGGCATATATTGCCGATGTTCGGCGAATTCGACGCTGAACCCTTGATATGGGCTTTTATGCAAACCCGTGACGAACCCCTCAACAACAAGCCTCGCGACAAGTTCCATACCTCCAATCCGAGAGAGCGCGACTGGGTCTAAATATTTATGAGATGTTTGCATGTTTTCCTTTCATGGTTTGATGTCTTTTTTACTTTTATTGGAATTCTGCAAGGTCACGGTCCTCGTGGACAATGTCGTCAATAAAATACAAACGCTCGTCTTCATCCATAGCGTCCCAATCCAACCCGCGTTCGGCGCATAATTGCCGAACTTTCGATTCGGCATACTTCATCCGCTCCTCTCGTTCTGCTGGTGTCTCCTTTGTAAGCGCGCGAACAACCAAGAATTTTTCTTCGGGCGGCATTTGCTGAACTAAATCAATAATCTGTTCAGTTGTTAATTCAAGTGTCAAATTCATCAAAGTATTCGGGGTGGAGACCCACTGCTTTAGCTGTGGGAGGAAACCCCGCTCCTGTAGTTAAAGTTAAGGCGGGTTAGCACCTTGCAATCTTGGGTCTTCGCATTTTGGCAAAGGCGTTTTCCCTCTAAAGAATACAGGGAGATACCTTGTTTGCTAAATCCGCTAATACGGGTCAAACCGTGTTTGACGTGTTTGACGAGTGTGTTCTTGACACATCCCTTCCAAGTTGTGCCGCCATAGCGAGGACGTTTACCCCCTATTTGAGGATTTTGTCTATGAAGTTCTCGTCTACGAATAGGTATCGGAAAAATACAGAATATAGCTGTGTTATCCGGCATTTCGTGTCCACCGATTGTGTGGTACGCTAAGCACCAAGAATCGACACAATGAGCGTCAAAGGTGTCCGATAGTTTCTTTGACGATTTCTTCAGACCTAACCTATCGCGTATCTCTTTGGTTTCGTAGCCTTGAAGGGTTCGCAGTTGCCAACGCTTCTCAACTTCGGCGTAGAACCACTGTTTACCGACTTCCAAAGGACTAAACGACTGATTCCACTTCTTCGCACGTTCTATCGTCCATGCCTTTATATCTTCAACACAAATGTGTGTGATCGGATAGCATTTCGAGAGCCAGTCAAGGATACGGAGTTTCCAGTCCCATCTCGCACGCGTGCCGGCGGGGATACGTTCTTTATTCGCAAGGCGGTTCATGCGGTGCTTTCGGTTCGGACATTTCCGGGAACGTCTACTTCTACGCAACTCACGACGCTTTTCAACCTTTTTACCTACTTTATCGTGAGCGGCTGCTTGCACATTCAAGTAGGTATGTGCCGCTGATTTGACCGTAAAGCCTTCTTTCTTGCTACCGGGGTCAATACCGACAGCAATCGCTTGTGTGGAACTATCAGACGGTTCTTTGTTCAGACGGATACAATAGATGCCGTTATCCCAATAGGGGGTTGCTTCGCCACGCTTGATGAGGGTTCTGGCGCGTGCTGCGTGCAGAGGCATCAGTTGCTGTCCATCTTTGGTTTTTACAGGCACAAACATAAGTTTGTATTCTCCCTTACGGGGTATATGTTTCCCCATCCAGATCACGTATCAGAGGGGATATAGACTTGGGGAGCATCCATACCATCTTCGGGTGTGCCACCACCAGATACGCGATATATTACTGTAGACGACCGTTTAACTTGTGGGTCCCCGTGTGGCTACGGATGTTCACAAGCCCAACACTTCAGGGTTGGGTAGTTGACGTTAAGTACCTCCTAAATCTTGAAGTTCAATTATAGCAAAAATTTACCTGAATATCAACCCAAATGCAACAAGCATAGAAAGATTAATTCGCATTTTTGGTAATAGTTTGGTGTATAATAATTAATATTTACAGTTTCAAAGGCAGAAGGAAAGGATAAATTCTAATGGGAAATCCAGTCGTACATTTTGAAATATCAGGCAGAGATGGTGAATCGTTAAGTAAGTTCTATAGTTCCTTGTTTGGATGGAATATTAGTTATAATACACACGGCATTTATAGCGTGGATCCAGAAGCCGAGAACGGCGTAGATGGACACATATTTTCGTCAACCGACGATATGTGTTCTGATAACGGTGTTACGATTTATATTCAGGTTGAGGATTTGCAGGCATCGCTTGAGAAGGTGGAGAGTAGTGGCGGGCAGGTACTTGTGCCGCCGCGTCCGATTCCGAGTGGCATGGGTTCCTTCGCCATGTTCCTCGATCCGAGTGGCAACTGCGTGGGTTTATATCAACCTAAGGTTTAGCATTAACAAAAAATGGGACGGTGAATGGAACTTACCGTCCTAATTTCTTCAAGTATCAAGCAGTTTTACCTTAGCAACGGTTTTAGCCAACGTTTCGCCGTTTCGATATCCATACCGGTGCGTTCCGCATAATCCGCAACCTGATCTTCTCCGATCCTACCGATGCTGAAATACCGCGACTCCGGATGTGAGTAATACCACCCACTCACAGACGCTGCGGGAAACATCGCCAGACTCTCAGTGAGAGTGATACCCGTATTTTCCGTAACCTTCAACAAGTCGAACAACACCCGTTTTTGATTGTGGTCAGGACAGGCAGGATAGCCGGGTGCTGGACGGATTCCACAGTATTTTTCGGCAATCAAGGCTTCGTTATTTAATACCTCATCAACCGTATAACCCCAAAGCGTTGTACGGACGTGTTGGTGCATCCGCTCCGCGAAAGCCTCTGCCAATCGGTCTGCCAACGCCTTCGCCATAATACTGTTATAATCGTCTTGCTGCGCCTCAAACTCAGCACAAAGTTCGGAGACCCCGATACCCGTTGTTACAGCGAATGCCCCGATGTAGTCTTGGATTTTGGTGGCTTTGGGGGCAATGAAATCACCGAGACTGAGGTTAGGTCTCATAAAGGGTTGTTCCGTCTGTTGACGGAGGTGATGCAGCGTCGCGAGCGTTTCTGTGCTCGCCGCATCTGCGTCCCGTCTTGCGCCGCAAGACTGGCTTGTGCATCAAGTCGGTGCCGCGGAAGTCGCGGGCGTTTCTGTGCTCGCCGCATCTGCGTAAATCTCGGTATCTTCACCGACACCGTTTGCAGGAAAAAGTCCGACGACAGCACGCGCCTGAAATCTCTGCTCTTCGACGATGGTATGCAGGAGGGTTTCCGCATCTTTAAGGAGTTTTTGGGCTTCCTCGCCGACTTCTGGATTCTCCAATATATTGGGATACTTACCGCGCAGTCCCCAAGTCGTGAAGAAAGGGCTCCAATCGATGTAGTCAACGAGTTTCGCTAAAGGGTAGTTATCAAAGACCTCGGTGCCTATCAAATTCGGGGTCGGGGGCTGATAGTTCCGCCAATCCAGTGTAGCCCTCCGTTCCTGTGCGACACCGAAAGGAAGCAGGTTCGCCTGTTTCCGGTTTTTGGCTCGGCGTTCCCGAATATCAGCGTATGCTTCGCGTGTCTGCTGTGTGAATACCTCTTGTTTTTCGGTGCTCATCAAATCACTAACGACACCGACGCTTCGGGATGCATCTTTGACGTGAACCGTTAGGTTACCGTTGTACGCAGGTTCAATCTGGATGGCGGTATGTATTTTTGATGTCGTCGCGCCACCAATGAGGAGTGGAATCTGAAAGCCTTCGCGTTCCATCTCTTCAGCCACATTCACCATTTCATCGAGTGAGGGGGTGATGAGTCCACTCAATCCAATAATATCAGCGTTTTCTTTGCGTGCGGTTTCCAGAATATCTTCTGCAGGCACCATTACCCCGAGGTCAATGACTTCGTAGTTATTGCACCCCAGTACGACACCGACGATGTTTTTCCCAATGTCGTGCACATCGCCTTTCACAGTCGCCATCACAATTTTACCTCTTGATTGGATCCCCCCTTCCGCCTGTTCCAGCTCAATATAAGGGATGAGATGGGCAACCGCCTTTTTCATCACACGCGCGCTTTTTACCACTTGCGGTAGGAACATTTTACCGTCCCCGAAAAGTTCGCCGACGCGGTTCATGCCGTCCATCAAGGGTCCTTCGATAACGTGTATCGGACGTTCATAATTTTGCCGGGCTTCCTCTGTATCGGCTTCGATGTATTCGAGGATCCCTTCGACGAGGGCGTGGCGGAGTCGCTCTTCGACCGGCGATTTTCGCCATTTTCGACTCACGCGCCGCTTTTTCCCTTTTCGTTGTAGCGTGTTCGCGAGATTAACGAGTCGATCCGTCGCGCCCTCTTGGCGATTAAACAGCACATCCTCTACCGCTTCCAAAAGCGACTTTGGCAGATCGTCATAGACAGCGAGTTGTCCGGCGTTGACGATTCCCATATCCATACCCGCATTGATAGCGTGGTAGAGGAAGGCTGCATGCATCGCTTCTCTGATGGTGTCATTCCCTCGGAAAGCAAATGAAACGTTACTTACACCGCCACTCACGAGTGCGTGTGGACAAGTAGCTTTGATTTCTTCGCACGCCTCAATGAACGCTTTCGCGTATGCGTTGTGTTCTTCAATACCCGTTGCAACGGCAAAAATATTCGGATCGAAGATGATATCCTCAGGTGGGAACCCGACCGCTTCCGTCAAAAGTCGGTAGGCTCTACGACAAATCTCGACCTTCCGTTCGTAGGTGTCGGCTTGTCCTTCTTCGTCGAACGCCATGACGATAACGGCGGCACCGTATTGACGGATCCGCCGCGCCTTTTCTAAGAAATCTTCTTCCCCCTCTTTCAAGCTGATTGAGTTGACAATTCCCTTTCCTTGGATGCACGCTAAACCTGCCTCTATCACCTCCCACCGACTCGAATCCAGCACAATAGGCACTCGGCTAATGTCCGGTTCTGCTGCAATGAGATTGAGGAACTTAACCATCGCAGTTTTGGCATCTAACATACCTGCATCCATGTTAATGTCGATGAGTTGTGCACCGTTTTCTACTTGATCGCGTGCAACCTCTAAGGCGGTCTCGTAATCTTCGTTTTTTATCAGCGTAGCGAATCGTCGGGATCCTGTTACGTTTGTTCGTTCTCCAACGTTAACAAAAAGAGAATCGGAGGTGATATTGAACGCTTCTAAGCCGCTGAGTCGGCAAGCCCGCGCCTGCGGCACGGGTTCCCGCGGTGCGTATCCAGCAGCGACTTTGACCATAGTTTCGATGTGCTCAGGTTGACACCCACAGCAGCCCCCGACGATATTGAGGAACCCATTTTGCGCGAATTCGTGGATCCAATCGCCCATTTCTTCTGGGGTTTGTGTATACTGACCGAGTTCGTTGGGAAGTCCAGCGTTCGGGTAACAGATGATAGGTACGTCAGCCATTTTCGCCAGTTCAGCAAGGTAGGGACGGATCTGCTGTGCCCCAAATCCACAGTTCAACCCGACAGCAAGCGGGTTCGCATGCCGAACGGAGTTCCAAAAGGCTTCGACTGTTTGTCCAGAGAGGTTTCTACCGCCGCCGCCGCTTCTGTCGGAGGAGACAATGATAGGAATGTCGGTATTTCGTGCTTCGGTGAGGGTTTGTATAGCGAAAAGCGCGGCTTTACAATTAAGCGTATCCATGACGGTTTCGACGAGGAGGAAATCAGCACCGCCATCGATTAAACCTTCTGCTTGGGTTGTATAGGCGGAAACGAGTTGTGAGAAGGTAATATTCCGATACCCTGGGTCGTTCACATTTGGGGAAATCGAGCAGCTCCGATTGGTGGGGCCCATGCTTCCCGCGACGAAGCGCGGTTTGTCAGGCGATGTCCATTTATCTGCTACCTCGCGGGCGACGCATGCGGCTTCGTAGTTTACCTGATACGCGGTATCCTGAAGTTGGTAATCCGCCATTGATACAGATGTGCTTGTAAAGGTGTTTGTTTCAATGATGTCCGCACCGGCACTGCAGTAGTTGGCGTGTATTTCCCGCACGATGTGTGGTTGCGTTATGGAGAGCAAATCGTTGTAACCTTTGAGTTCACACGGATGATCAGCGAACTGGTCACCACGAAAATCTTCTTCCGTGAGTCGATAGGTCTGCAGTAGCGATCCCATCGCACCGTCAAGAATCAGGATCCGCTGCTTCAGTTCATTTTTCAGGTATGTTATCCGTTCAGAATCTGCCATGGAGATATTATGTCCTCTTGTGATAGACGCACATGCCTGTATTGCCTAAATTTCTGGGGTCTATTCATTAGTCGTGTAGTATAGTATATCACGCTGGACACCCTCTTGTCCATTTAAAGTCTGTAGAGCCGTATGAAAAACCGAGACGATAACCGACAAGATTCATCACAGTCACATAAATACGCTATCCATTTCGATATTCTTCCAGAGATTTCCTATCTCAATGAGGAATTAGTGCTTTTAATCGCTGACTTCTTGCCTGCTTTCCGTGGCTTTCCAGAAGGTGTTCAAATTACCGAAAAATGGGTGGACGAGGGTCTCGATTTTTGTAGAGTCGTCTTCTGGGTGTCTGGGGAGTCTCCAGATGCAATCAAGTCTTTTGCCAACTGGTTTCAGGCAATATTCCGAGAAGCCCGCATTGCCAAAGTGTTGGAACGTCTTGTTGTCTGTGCCTTAGACGAATCCGAGGGTATTGAAGTTATCCTGTCAGACTGGACGCGGT
>JAJECD010000404.1 GCA_022822215.1 Candidatus Poribacteria bacterium
CTCAAGAACATCCGGAGTATGTGGTTCGGACAGACGGATGTTATCTTTGAGCGACTCAAGCGACTGTTGATGGCACTCGTGAAGGTGCTCATCTTCGTCGATGAAGCGGATACGCAATTCGGTAATGTCGGTCAGGATGCACACAGCACAGAACGGCGTTTGACAGGCAAGATACAGGCGATGATGTCGGATCCGCAACTCCGTGGCAATATCACGTGGCTCCTGATGACGGCGCGTATCTATAACCTCTCACCCGATCTACGGCGAGAAGGCAGGGTTGGGGATATGGTCGTTCCTGTCCTCGATCCGAGTGGCGAAGACCGAGAGGCTTTCCTTCGCTGGACTATCGCTAAAGTCGCTGGGGGTCCGATTTCTGAAGAAGCCGTCGAACAACTCTTGGAATTGACAGCGGACTATTCCGCTGCAAGTTTTGCATCGCTACGTTCCGACTTAGAAGCCACCAGCCTCCACAAGGGGCGTTTGTCAGCAGCATCAGACGAAACAGGCGAATTGACGCTCGATGAAATCATCGCTGTCGTCGAAGACCGGATTCTCCCCGATATCGGTCCAATCCGACGTTATCAGACCTTACAGGCACTCGTTAATTGCACACGAAAGTCCCTACTCCCCAGCGAATACTCTCCAGACATCCGGGCCTCTTGGGTAAAACAGATTGCACAACTCGAAGCCGTGGGGGTTAGGGGATAAGAAAAATTACGCGTTACCACGCAACATAGTTTTGTGTTACAATTAATGTGTCATGTACACAGTCCGAACTTTCCAAAACAATATTTTAGAAGGAGAGTTAGCATGTCATATTCTGATGCCACCTCTGAAACCATCGCTGCCCGTGGTGAGGAAATTTATCAGCAGTACCGCGAAGAACTTGAATCTCAACAAAAGGGCATGTTTTTTGTAGTTGATGTTGAAACAGAAAACTACGAAATCGCCGATGAGGATTTGGAAGCTACAAAACGTCTGCTTGCCAAGAATCCAAAGGCTATGACTTACGGTGTGCGAATCGGATACCCGGCGACCCACGGGATCGGTTTTAGCTTCGTAGAATGTAATGTGGAATACTACAACAATGATAACAGGGAAAATTAGAGCCGGACGCTCAGCCATTATTGAAGTGGAAGTTATTGGCTTAAATCAACGCGCAAAACCAGCATAATGATTAGAAGCGTGTATAGATTTGCTTAACCCTCCGCATCCGTAGAACTACAGCGGGACACATAGACATAATATGATGGCAACGCTTCACAAAAATTCTATCTGCTGTGCTGTGAACGGTTCACCCAGATCTAATCGTTCCGAAAACACATCTCCCACGAATACATTGGCTAATTCTTTAGGTTCAAGTTTATAGAGCCCATCACCGTAGACCCGCGCTTCATTTACTAAATTCTGAGACGTGATTGCCTTTAAAGCTTCCCACGCCGCACGAATCAGTCCTGGGTTCCTGCGGAATGCCTTTTCCAAACAAGAATTCGGATATAACATTAAATATCCGTTCGCAGCGATTGCTTTAGAGTAGTTCAGAATAAAACGAAAGGGTTTTGGGTTTTTGGCAGAGCCACGCCCCATATACGTACAGAGAAATAAGGTCGGATCACGCCGCTCTTGTGAATACCAAGGTGAACGATGTTGACAAAGATAACGTTCGTGAATTCCCATTTGGATTCCCGATTGTAAATACTCCCAAAGTGACGGATAATTAAGCCTAACGACACGCTCCGGTAAGGAACAATTTAACAAAAATAGTCGGTGTTTCAGAATAGGATTTTCTGTGTCATCAGCTTGAATTTCATCGGATAATAAGTATCGGGGGCTTGGTAATACCGGTGTTAGAAACTCAGCAGGTAGGTTATATTCAGAAATCTGATCAGGCGAAAGTAGAAAAAACTTATTTGCACCCGTCACTAAACCGCGTCTGATCTCAAAAAAGTCTGATAATTTTGGGGATGCCAACCTATCTATTGTGTCGACATTAAAACCCTCCACAACATTTGATAAGTAATTCCATTTTCTCATATCTCGCAGCGAACTAATAGACAAAATATGACGCTTTTCTGGTTCTTTTATTGTGCCGCCACAAGTAAATTCGACTTTACAATTTGTTGATGATTTGGTTTTTCTAAACCAAATCACAGATGAAGAAACAAGAGCATCTCCAAATTGTAGTTCATTAGGAGAAAAGCGATGAACCCGTAACAAACTTACGCAAGTTGTCAGATATTCTTTTACTTGTCGGCCGTAGTTTACATCCATAAATTCGCTTGGGACGAGCCAACAAGCCAAGCCTCCATCTGCCAACCAACTGTGTGCAATAAGCATGAAGTAACAGTATAAACTCGATAGCTGACTTATCTTCATACCAGTTACTTGGTTGACGAGTCTCTGTAATCTTAATTTTTCATCAGAGGATAAATGATGATGTCTGGAATAAGGAGGGTTACAAATTAGAAAATTGGCTTTATCTTGTTCAGAACTTGGTGGGTTAGATTTTGTAAAATCAACGACTCTCAATTCAAGTTTTGTATCATTCCATAATTTGACAGTCTCATTTCCATAGTGCGGGTCTATCTCATACCCCTTTGCCCAATTAAGATGTGAATGTGAAAAGCATTTTAATAAAGCAGAATAAAATGCACCTGTCCCGAACGCTGGATCAAGAAAACGAATCCCTTCGGAAGACCCGATTAATCTCCTTGAAGTCTCCATAATGTCCATCGTCAACTTCGGTGGAGTCGCAAACTGACCCAATTTATTGCGTTCCTCTTGGGATTTTTCTGCATTTAACTGAGTCTGAAGTCTTAACCGTTCTGTCTCAATGCGGTGAATTTTTGCAAGTTGCTTGTTTACAGACATATCTTATAATCCAAATTCTGCAAGGTCATTAACACGATGTTCCCAGACCCAGTCCATGTGTTCAGCAGCTGTATATCCTAAGTAACCACTGTCAAAATAACCAGATAAGAAAAGTATGAAACATATACTGCTCCCATAAGTGCTGCGCAATTGGGATACTTTGGTTGCCTCCTCCTTCTTCCGCTTATTGGTATTCGTAAAATCTCCTGCTGACTTTGCTTCAATCAACAGCGGGAAATCACCTGATTTCGCCGCAAGAGGCATAATAACAACATCGATAGGCATTTTTATTTCCCTATCTCTACCAGTCTGATGTACCGGAACATTAAAATGAAACACAAATGTGCCTGGGGAAAGTTCGTTAAATTTTCTGCCGCCAGCATTTTCGTTAAACGTGTAATCGCGTTCTTGGAGCCAACGCTGGATAGACGTTAATTGACGTTTTTCTTGAGCATTTCTAAGAATTGGATTCGCTTCAGAACCACAAAGTCTATCAGCAATAATCGTTGCAGCACGGTGAACTTCCTCTGTTTTTCCTTCATCGCCCCGGTCAAGCCAAACGAAAATATCAGAGTCAATTAATTCAAGGATAACTTCCGAAATTTTCTCTAGGTTTTCTTGAAGTTGTGTAGATCTCATACGCGGAGGCAGCCGCTTATCCTCCTCCATAGACTTCACAAGGTTACGTGGAACTCCAGCGAGCCCCATTAATCTATCTCGTGCTATTGGAGGGCAGGTTGCCATTCGCAGTACAGGTAAAATGCTTGGGTATTGCTGAAACACCTCAGGATTCAACCGTGTGAGATTATCCGTCCATTTCAGGACTTGTTCAACCTGATTACTGGTTTTTAAACGCGTCTCCTTGAAGACCTGCGGGGCAGATCGTAAAAACCAGTCATTATAAAAATCAACAGACTTAGCGATGTCTAATTTCCATCTATCTGGTTTATCGTTATTAATTCCCAATCTATAATCCCCACAGTCTTGTAGTTGTTATACTCTTCCTGTCTGATTGTCTGTTGTTACAGATAGTATTAGCGCGTCTGAATTACTTTTCGCCAAGGCCATAGCCAGTTCGGAGACTACGTTTAGTGTACCATATTTTGGTTCCAAAATCAAAATTATCATCTTATATCAATAAATACATCCTTTCAAGCAACAGACTCGCTAACAAAGGAAGTGGCAAGGTTAGAAACCTTGCCCAACGAAAAACAGAAACGTCCCGCTTACAAATTGATAACATGTCCAGTCGCCGCAGAGCGATACCCTGCACAGATAATCTCCACGGAATGCGCCGCAAATTCGGCGTTCATCTCACTCTCCACCCCGTTTTCAATGCAATCCACAAACGCACTGAATTCCCGTTGTCCATCGTCCCCACTGCTCACATCTATCCACTGTTGCTTAGGTGGCATTCCAATCCCTGCTTGTGTGCTACTCCACATCCCCATCGGATCGAGTGGATGAGGCTCTGGTGGTTCAAACCCCGGTTCAGCTGCGAAAACTTCCAAACGATTCGCTGAGGCATCAAACGTTAAAGCCCCTTCGGTCCCAATGAGATGGACTTTCCGAACGCCGCCTTGCGCGTGGCTCTGCCAACCATAGCGTCCACCAACAATCGTTGCCGTGATCCCATCTTCTAAGGTCAGCACCAAAGCACCAAAGTCCTCAAGTCCGCAGTTGCGATGTTCTTGAAAGAAATAGTTCGCTGTGCCACCAAAGACACGCGCCACCCGTTTTTGTGTCAACCAATTCACCATAGACACAGCGTAAACACCGACATCAAACATCTCAGGTTTGGCTTCAACGAAACTGTAGCGTTCCAGCGTAGGTTTTTGAATCCGTTTTTCGCCGACCGGCGCGGTGCCGGGATGTCCTTTGGAGAACAAGACATCACAATGAATTGCCTGCAGTTGTCCGATCCTTCCAGTTGTCAATGCCTGCTGAACGGTGCGCGCCCATGTACTATAAATATTGCTAAACATCTGAGATTTCACGCCGTTTTTCTCAACAGCGGCAACAATCTTATCGGCATCTTCCGGGTTGAGTGCCATCGGCTTGTCGAGATAGACGTGCTTTCCGGCTTCGGCACATTTTGCCCCGATACGTCCGCGGCGTTCTACATCTGTACAGAGACTAACAATATGCACATCCTCACGTGCCAACGCCTCATCGAGGTCATCGATGAAGGGTAGATTTAATTCCGCTGCAAGGGAACGCGCCAACGTAATCCGCTCTGGGGGCCCGTCCAATTCATCCGCAAAGGCGACCAACCGGCAGCGTTCATCCTGTGCGAAATTTGAGGCGTAATTTTCCTGATGCGTGCGATGTCCACCGAGTAAAAGAACACCGTATTTTCCATTCTGCTGCATGTTAGCCCTCCAAGGTGATCGGTTGACCGCTTTCAAGCGATTGCACAATAGCCCCGGTGAGTTCACCTGAGCCGTCCAATTCCGGCGGAATGGCGTTCGCGTAATGTCTGCCTATCGGCGTTTCGTGGTAGATGACCCCTTTATTACCGACTAACATCATGTCAATTGCTGTTTGCATATCAACCCGATTGACGCTTAACAGTGCCATCTGTCCGCCTACATAGTGAACCATTATCGTAACCTGCGTTGCCTCTGCATCCCCTTGGGCATAGACATACGTAGGTTGTGAGGGTATCCATTCATTCGCAAGCGCAGCGACCTCTGCCACTGGTGACAGCAAATTCTCGCCTTCATCAGCGATGTGAAGGACACACCGTAAGAACACTGGACTCCCAATCCGATCCTTTTCAAGCACGGACTGCACAGATTTTTTAAGCAATTCCATTTTTCTCCTTTCCCTATAAAAGCCATTTCCTGATCGCGACCGTTGCCATAAAATCCAAAAAATATTGACAGATCGATCTGTCTTATGCTATAGTTCTAAAAACCTTACGTAACCTACAGGTACAGGTGTGACAGAAACTGAATTTTGAACATCGTTCAAAATTCAACCAGATAACCAATAGTTAAAAAATCAGCAGGCTTCAGCCCATTTGGAGGAAAACTATGCCACTGAAAACCCTTGAACAACTCGTTGCAGAAGCAAAAGCAAACGTTGGACACATCTCCGCGGACGAACTCACGGAAACGGAACAATCCGTTGTTATCATAGATGTGCGCGACGAACCCGATTACGATGAAGAACACTTACCGAATGCTGTTTCACTCCCACGCGGATACCTTGAACTCGATATCGACGAGATTGTGTCTGATGCTGATACGCATATTGTCACATACTGCGGGGGCGGCACCCGGGCAACACTCTCCGCACATACCCTAAAAAACATGGGATACGAAAATGTTTCAGTGCTAACTGGCGGCTTTCGCGGTTGGAAAGCCGAAGGACTACCGACTGAAGCGTCCGACGAATAAGTATCCTGCGTACGTAGGTTAGCACAGATAACAGACCTTGTCAACATTACGGAGAAAATATGCGCAACAAATATATCCTTTCCGCAGTGCTACTCCTCACACTTTTCATCTGCAATTGCGATGAGCAAAAGCAACAACTCAACGTCTTTACGTGGGCAGGCTACGTCAGCGATGACATTCGCGCGGGATTTGAAAAGGAATATGGCGTTACCGTCCTCGTTGATACTTATGCCAGCAATGAAGATCTCCTCGCAAAGTTGTTAGCGGGGGCGACAGGTTACGATATTATCATGCCGTCTGACTATATGGTATCAATTCTAATCAAGCAGAATCTGTTAGCGGAATTGAACCGCGACAACATCCCGAACTTCCAGAACATCAGTCCACTGTTCCTCGGCAAGTATTTTGACATTGACAATCAATATTCTATCCCATATACATTCGGCACCGCCGGTATCGCCTACGATTCCGCAGTCGTTACGCCAGATCCTGACAGTTGGGCAGTGCTTTGGGATCCACAATATAAGAATCAATTCAGTATGCTTGATGATCAGCGCGAAACGATCGGTGCTGCGCTTAAACTGCTTGGATACAGTCTCAACACAACCGATCCAGAGGAAATCAAAGCGGCAAAAGAAAAACTAATTGACCAGAAACCGCTTGTCAAACAATACAAGAGCGAAGCCGAAGAACTCCTTATCGCGGGGGATGTCGTTATGGCACACTGCTGGAGTGGAGATGCGTTTCGAGCGACTGAAACTCGCCCTACGATCCGGTACGTCATCCCGAAGGAAGGCTCAAGTCAGTTTATTGACGCAGTTTGCATTCCAAAATCTGCGCCGCATAAGGAACTCGCCGAGCAGTTTATCAACTATCTGCTGCGTCCTGAGGTTAACGCCAAAATCACTGCCTTTACGAAATATGGAACCTGTGTACCTACGGCGAAAGAATATCTACCGGAACATCTGCGGATGCACAAATTCATCTATCCACCAAAAGAGGTCCTGGACTCTCTTGAGTGGTTGAAAGACCCTGGAGACTTTACGCGACACTACAACCGTGCATGGGAAGAAATTAAGGCGAAATAAGGAGAAAAAGTTGAGCAGACCTAACATCCTATTCATTATGTCCGACGACCACGCTTCACACGCCATCAGCAGCTACGGCAGTCGGATTAACCAGACCCCCAACCTCGATCGTATCGCAGACGGCGGTATGATTCTCCAAAACTGTTTCTGCGTAAACTCTATATGCACGCCGAGTCGTGCGAATATTTTGACAGGAACACACAGCCACGTCAACGGGGTCAAGACGCTCTCAGATCCACTTGACGGCAGGAAACCGAACGTTGCGAAGATGCTACGCGCAAACGACTACCAGACAGCCATGGTAGGCAAATGGCATCTCGGACACGGTGGCAATGCCGATCCAACCGGTTTTGACTACTGGAACGTCTTGCCCGGACAAGGACTCTACCACGACCCTGTGATGCTCACACCTGAAGGGAGAAC
>JAJECD010000210.1 GCA_022822215.1 Candidatus Poribacteria bacterium
AGAAAGGGCGGCTGTTACAAGCCATTCTTTAACTGACAACTATATTGTCAGCTCGTGAAATATCTCTGAAAGTTTCTCCTGTGTCGCGTTCGGGTCTTCAATGATGATACGTGCGCCACCTATAACGTCCATGAACCCTAATTCACGCGGATACCGAGGGACAACATGTAGGTGCAGGTGCGCGATGCTGGCACCGGAGGCATCCCCCATGTTATAACCGACGTTGTAACCCCGCGGCTGATAGGCACACGTCAACACCTCAAAACAGAGACATTGGAGTTCGTGAAGTTCTTGGACCTCTTCCTGACTCAACTCCCGGACATCAAGGATATGCCGATTCGGAAAGATTAAGAGGTGCCCTGGACTGTAAGGGTAGAGATTCAGCGAAATCGTAAAGCGTTCGGTTCGATGGACCTCAAGCCGTTGGACTTTTTCATTTTTTTCGACGATTGCACACAGAATACACGGTACATCTGGGCGGTTTTTTCCTTTGGCATAAGGCATTTTGTTCGGGACGAAGAGGTTGTGTCGCATAAAGGGGTTTCCTGTAAACTTCTATAGCACGCTATGTTACATGAAGACGAATTTTGGATTTTCTTGAAAAAAGGTTAAATTTTTGATACAGATATGATATACTATTTTAGCAAAGCTTGCAAGGAGATAATTATTAGCAGGCAGTTATCAGCAGTCAGGAAAAGAATTGACTGCAAAACGATTGGGAAATAGTTTTGCCACACCTGAGGACATACGAAATGCCCACCCGGCACCCACTTCTGGACGTTACAGAAATTGACACAGATATCGAAACATACCTAAATCAGATTGGCGAAGTCACGTTTCGGTTCCCGGAGCACGACTCAAGATGCCAATCATTCCGAGCAGTAGTGGACAACCAACATTGGTTCGTTAAACACGGTAATATACCTCAAACCATTACATGGCTCAAACAAGCCGTCGATTTCAATGCCGCTGTACAGCACGAGGCACTCCCGCAATTGCACAACGCTTTCACTACGCCCGATGGATTTACACTGGTCTACAACTGGGTGGATGGCGAGAGTTTGCGTCCTGAAAGAGAACTGCGTGACGGGGAAATCCATCCGCGCGATAGGTTTTGTGCGATGCCAGCGGATGAGATTATCGCAGCACTCAACGTCATCTATGATGTCCATGTCCTCATTGAAAAGAGAGGCTTCATCGCTGAAGATTTTTATGACGGCTGCATTATTTATGACTTTGAGAAAAAACAGATACACCTGTACGATTTCGACCACTACCATCCAGCACCTTTCATAAATGACCGAGGACGTTTGTACGGTTCGAGTCGTTTTATGGCACCAGAGGAGTTTCAGAAAGGTGCGCGAATTGACGAAAGAACAAACGTTTTTATGTTAGGGCGGACAGCGTTCGTCCTACTTGCTAACAGTAGCGACTCACGGGATGACTGGAAAGGGAATGAGGTGATGTGGCAAGTCGCGAAAAAGGCAACAAATACAGATAAACAGTTGAGATACCAATCTGTTCAGAAATTCGTTTCGGCGTGGCACGCCGCGATTGGAACAGGCGAAATTCTAATCTGAAATTGTAGAGAGATTGATTCGCAATACGGTGATTCATCGTCCAGCACAACGCGCAATAATGCACGTCGCATGAATCAACGGTATGAATGCCGTATGGTATTCCAAATCAACGGTATGAAGCCCGTGTGGGCTTCACCGGAGCATGAACCGGGGCGAGTACACCGCAGAATTGCACCACTACAAACAAACCACTGTTATATAGGGAAAATATTTATGAGAAAAATTACTGATAACGAAATTCAATTCTTCAACGATAACGGCTACCTCATCTTGAAACAGGTCATCCAACCCGATGAACTTGCCGTTGTTCAACGCGAAAGCCAACGACTGATTGATGAGATTTTGGGAGGCGGACCAGCAGATGAATGGTGCAACCGCGGGCCGGAGCGGATTCCTTATTACCTCACCTATTTGCACTCGCATCCAAACGAATTCTCCCTGCGGTTATTAGGACATCCGTTTATCGGGGATCTGCTCCACCGAATCGTTGGACCGGATTTTATACCGTGCTATGAATCGCTGGTCTTCAAACTACCGAAACACGGGTCTTCCGTTCGGTGGCACAGGGACGGTAATGCTATCCGCGAGAATCATCCGATTTTCAACATCGATATCTACATAGATTCGTCCACTGTTGATAACGGGTGCGTCTGGGTAATTCCGAAGAGCCATCTCTGGGGGATTGAAGAGGCGCAAGAGATTATTGATAAGGGTGAAGTCAATTTTGAACGTGAGGACGCAGTGCCAGCAGAGGTCGAACCGGGTGACATTCTGCTTCACCATACCAAGGTCTTGCACGGCAGTAAAATCAACACAAGCGATACGCTTCGCAGGGTTATTTACTTCGATCAACGTACGCCACGGTGGAATGAAACATATAAGTGGTGGCAGCCGGAGTTCTTGACGCAGCGCTGCAAACTCTATCAACGCGCCCTTCACGAACGCCGTACGAATCCATATTCATCGGATACAGAGCAGTTTGCTTATGAAGTGCCATTAGACATGCCGACGTGGGATCCAACAGAGAATTTTGATTTGCGGATTCAGCACCGCGCGTATGCGCATCAATAAAGTAGCGGGCACACACCGCTGTGCCGTAGCTCTAATGGAGATTAAGTTAATGAACGTTCTATTAATAGGTGGTTCTGGCCATGTTGGAACAATGACGCTCCCTTACATGAAAAGTCATCACAATTTTCGAGTGCTTGACCCGAATCCGCCTAAAGACGACTCCGTAGAATATATTCAAGGATCTGTTACAGATCCCGACATCGTTCAGAAAGCGTTGGAAGGGATGGATACGTTTGTCTACATGGTAATGCTGCAACCGACGAGCGATCGGTCCTCTGTCGCCGATTTCAGTGACATTGTCGCAAACTACGAAGTAAACGCTAAGGGGCTGCATATCGTTCTACACGCAGCGAAGGAAACAGGGATTCGACATGCTGTCTATACAAGTACCTTCACCGTGCATGAACGGACGCGCAACAATTTCCCGTACGAAGACGTTGTACCACGTGATAATCCAGGGGTCTATGGACTCACGAAAGGATTTGGCGAACAGGTCTGCGAGTACTTTGCGCGTGAACACGGTATGTCGCTGATTGCACTGCGGATTACAGGTCCCTCTACACGCGAGCAGTGGCTTGAGCGTTACGCCCAACCGAAAGATTCGTCGGTGCATATCTGGTGGACGGATGAAGAAGACTTGGCGCGTGCGTATCTCGCTGCTATCTCGGTTGAACATGAAGGCTTTGATGCCTTTTTTATTGCTGGGGACCATGAACAGAAAGAGATTAACCTCTCGAAAGCAAAACGCTTGCTGGGTTGGGAACCGTTGACGCATACATTGGTACGGTAAAGGTTGATTTTCGTTTCAGGCTGCCCTCTTAATTTGACAAAAACGGCATTGTATGATACAATATACTGCAATAAACCCGAAAGCCAATTAAAAAGAAAAATAGTGGTTAGCTACTCCGTCCCCCGTCCTAACTACAATCACGCTTTCAATTTTCATCATTTAAGGTAAGGAAAAATCGTCTATGACACAACATCCAGAACTCACGTTGACGGACCGTCGCGCCTTCCAAACCCAACGCCGAGATACATGGTGGTTGCAACCGTTAGCCGTACTTGTCGGGTTGGGAGCGTTCATCGTCTACGCAACCTTTCGAGTTTTTGAAGGGACTCACTTCTTTCATGGTCCCTATTTATCGCCTTTCTACTCACCACTGCTTTTCGGCACAGAAAAAGTTGCGCATAGCGTTGATCACAGTTGGTTTGGTATGATGCCAGACTGGATGCCAGGTCTTATTACACCGGCTATCCTCATTTTGTGGGCACCGCTTGGGTTTCGTTTCACCTGTTATTACTACCGGGGTGCGTATTACAAGGCGTTTTGGGCAGATCCGCCCTCTTGCACAGTGTCAGAACCGCGTAAAGGCTATCGGGGCGAGCATTCATTTCCATTGGTTATACAGAACATCCACCGATACTTCCTTTATATTGCAATCATCTTTGTGGGTATCCTTGCTTACGACGTATGGAAAGCCCTCTGGTTTGACGACGGGAACGGCGGAAAAACTTTCGGTATTGGCATAGGCACCCTCATCTTGACAGTTAATGTTGTCCTTTTAGGCGGGTACACCTTCGGATGTCACTCCTTGCGCCACTTAGTCGGTGGGGTCATTGATCTGCTCTCAAAAGCACCAATCCGTCGGCGAGCGTATAATTGTGTTAGCTGCTTAAACGAGCGACACATGCTCTGGGCATGGATGAGTCTCTGTTGGGTCGGTTTTTCCGATGTATACGTCCGTTTTATAGCACCGGCGATAGGTCAAGATTGGATTACATTTTAATAAATGCGATGGCAGAAAGAATGTTTATAGAGAGGAAATTTTAGCGTGGCATCTTACGAAACTCACGAATATGATGTACTAATAATCGGAGCGGGTGGTGCTGGACTTCGCGCTGCCATTGAAGCGGCTACGGGCGATCTCAAAGTTGGGCTTGTATGTAAATCCTTACTCGGTAAGGCGCATACTGTTATGGCAGAAGGCGGTGTCGCCGCTGCTTTGGCGAATGTTGATGAAAGAGACAGTTGGCGGGTTCACTTCGCTGACACGATGCGTGGCGGGCAGTATCTCTCTAACGCACGAATGGCGGAACTCCATGCGAAGGAATCACCGGATCGCGTACGGGAACTGGAAGCCTGGGGTGCGCTCTTTGACCGAACCCAGGATGGCGGTATCCTGCAGCGGAACTTCGGTGGACACCAATATCCACGCCTTGCACACGTCGGTGACCGGACGGGGCTGGAAATGATTCGTGCCTTACAGGATCACGGTATCCACCAAGGCATTGAAGTGCACATGGAGAAT
>JAJECD010000221.1 GCA_022822215.1 Candidatus Poribacteria bacterium
GGTTAATAGTCATTTTTCTGTCGGCGTATTTACGCCGGTTGGGATAAATACAATCGGAGGAAAAAATGGCAATGTTGAGTTCCGAAGATAGCGCTTTTTGGGAAGAAAACGGTTACGTCGTTAACCACAACGCGGCACCTCTTGAACTCATCCAGAATGCCGCTGAAGCCGTCTGGAACTTTCTTGAGATGGATGCCGAAAATCCGGACAGTTGGTACCCCAAGCCGCCTCGCAAAGGCATCATGGTAGAAATCTATCAACACCCAGCACTGTGGGCAACTCGCCAATTCCCGCGCGTGCATCAGGCTTTTGCTGAAATTTGGGGAACTGAGAAACTCTGGGTGAGTTTCGACCGCGCCAGCATGAGTCCACCCAATATCTCCGGAAAATTTGAACGCACAAATCTCGGACTCCATTGGGATACATCCGTAGAACTTCCCTTCCGTTTCTATGTTCAAGGTGTGCTTTATCTCACCGATACCGCTGCCAATCAAGGGGCGTTTACTTGTGTCCCCGGCTTCCATCGTAAGATTGAAGAATGGATAAAAAGCCTCCCTGAGGATGCTGACCCAAGACAACAAGATTTAGAAGCACTTGGAGCGATGCCAGTGCCGGGTCAAGCAGGAGACCTCGTAATTTGGCACAGCGCCTTGCCCCATAGCGCTGGTATCAACACTGCTGATGCCCCGCGCGTCGCTCAATATATCACTATGTCCCCAACAGGAGAAGCGAACCCAGAGGCACGCGAACGCCGGATAAACGCATGGAAAGAGCGTATGGCGGGTTTTAGTGGCGAACGCGCAGAAAAAGAACATGAATCGGGTGAAACCGCATATCTGACTGAACTCGGAAAAAAACTATTAGGGCTTGAAATGTGGGGATGAACCTGCCGCTCAACTGGCTCGTCCGAGGTTACCTCCGAAGGTGTCCAATCACTGAAGGGAAAAGTCTACTCTTAAAACTGACAAGAGATCGGATTATCCCGGAAAATCCGATTGTCATCTTTGAAACCAAGTATCCATTCCGGTTGAAAGCCAACTTAGCAAACCCTGAGCACCAATATCTCTATTTCTACGGCACGCACGACGAGAGATACGTTGTTACCAAGCTCCGCAAAATCATCAAATCGGGAGACATCTGCTGGGACATCGGTGCAAACATCGGGTTCTATACGTGTCTTCTCGCCTCACAAGTCAAAGACACTGGAGCAGTTATCGCGTTTGAACCGGCTGCACGTACCTGCGGTTATCTTCAGGAAAATGTTTTCCTGAACGAGTTCACAAACGTCACTATTCTTAATAAGGGACTTGGGGACAATACAGAACAACGGCACCTCTACTATTCCGAAGCAGCACTTGCCGAAGGCACTGCTTCTTTAAAGTACCCTAATGGACGAACAGCCTCGGAACGTGTAACCCTTGACACAATCGACAACCTTATCGGCAAACTACCGACACCTGATTTTATCAAGATTGACGTAGAAGGGTATCAGTTAGAGGTCCTGCGCGGTGGGGAACACTTCTTAAAAACGCACGCGCCCCTCTTAATGGCAGAACTCAAAGATGTAGGAGAAACCAATCGTGATAACTTCAGTGAGATTGAGAAGTACATCACGAATTTAGGCTATAGCCTTTATGAAATCGGGAAATATACCCTCAAGGGGTGCACACATATCTCTGATAGCAAAAGGCGTAACTTCTTCTTAGCGAATGAGAACTCTCAGGCTTTTTCCAGGATCTCACCATGGGTTAAGTAAGTCAAAATTGACTTGTCCACGCGTAGGGGCTGGGTTACCCAGTCCCTATGTACGTTTAACCCGCCGTTACGCGTCCCAACACAGGATACGCCGGGTCGTTATACCCTTTACCCGTGTGTTCACCCAGTGGCACTAACGCGTCAATAGCCGATTCATCGTCTGCAGTTAGCGTCCAATCCAAACACCCTAAATTATCTTCAAGTTGTTCCATGGTCCGCGGACCAACGATAATAGAAGTAATCACCGGATTTGCCAACACCCACGCCAACGAGAATTGCGTCAAAGTCTTGCCGTGTGCATCCGCCAACGGCTTCAGTTGTTGGGCTACCTCATAACTCTCCTCACGCAGTTCGGTCTGTAAAATCCGTCTATCCTGTCGCGCCGCTCTGGAACCTTTGGGTGGTTTTTCACCCGATAAGTACTTGCCCGACAACACACCACGTGCCAACGGACTATAGGGCACAACGCCGATATCATACTGCCGACAAAATGGGAGCAGCTCAACCTCAACATCCCGATTCACAATGTTATAAAGCGGTTGGACACACACGAACTCCTCCAGACCGTACTGTTCGCTTGTCCAAAGCGCTTCACAGATGCGCCATGCCGGAAAATTAGAACAGGCGATGTAACGTACCTTACCCTGTCTGACGCAATCATCTAACGCTCGCAGGGTCTCCAGAATGCGTGTCGAAGCATCCCAACGGTGCAAATAATAGACATCAATGTGATCGGTGCCGAGACGTTCGAGACTCGCCTCCACTGCCGACATAACATGAAATCGGTGTGAACCCGCCGCATTCACATCCTCACCCATTGAACCGTGTACCTTCGTTGCGATAACCCACTTTTCTCGGTCAGAACGCATCGCTTTGCCGATAATCCGCTCTGATTCACCATCATTGTAGACATTCGCGGTATCCAAAAAATTAATCCCCGCGTCCAATGCTTTGTGGATAATCCGTATTGAATCCCTTTCATTCGTCGGACCGCCAAACATCATTGTACCGAGACACAGCGGTGAAACTTTCACCCCCGCACGACCAAGTGTCCTATATTCCATATTACGCCTCCTGTTTATTCCTAATAACTCTCAACAGTTGACAGTCAATTACAACAGGCTTTCAAAATTCACGCACCCATTGACATATTCCAAGTGACGGTAGATTGTTACAGGAAAACTCTTAACTGACAACTGATAACTGACAACCCTTCAAGCCATCCGTATGCCACCATTTACATCCAACGTCGCCCCTGTTACGTAACGTCCCTCTTCCGAAGCAAGGAAGAGGAGAGCCGTTGCAATTTCTGAGGCATCAGCGACCCGTCCCAACGGTATCTGATCCGTCATATCCGGATGGTTTTTCGCCATCTCCGTTGCCGCAACCCCCGGTGCGATAGAGTTCACGGTAATCCCGTATTCCCCAAGCACACGCGCCAGCGATTTCGTCAGACACATCACACCCGCCTTGGAAGCAGAATAAGGTGCCGATGCGACCAAACCACCAACTTGCCCTGCCAACGAACCGAGATTGATAATACGTCCAGACCGTTGCGCCTTCATTGTCTCCATCACCGCCTGCGCACACAGAAACGGACCTTTGAGGTTCACAGCCATCATCCGATCCCATTCGGCTTCCGTGCATGCCTCTATCCGTGTATAACTAAAAATACCGGCATTGTTGACTAAAATATCAATCCGTCCCAACACATCAAGTGTCTCTTGAACCATTTTACGCACCGAATCACCATCCGCGACATCGGTTTCAATCACCCGACACTTCCTACCGAGTGCTGCAATCTCTGCTGCCGCAGCCGCTGCATTCGCCATATTGACTTCAGGGATCACAATATCCGCACCTTCCCTGGCAAACGCAAGGCATGTCGCCTTTCCAATACCACCACCACCACCTGTAACAATTGCAACCTGCCCTTCTAAACGCATCTACATTTCTCCTTTAACAACTTTACATTTTACCAAAGCGACATCAGACATAGACATCTGGGACGCACTTTTTTCTTGAAAAAATGCCATAAATTATGTAGCATATCCGTATTATCACACGAAAATTGGAAAAAGTCAAGGTGGTAGATTAACTCGAAAAACAGCGTTTGTTGTCATCACTATTTTACCAAACGTTCGGTATGAGGAGAATTAAGGCATGAAAAAAACCGTATTTTTACGTTGGATCCAGCCAGTTCTAATCTTGAGCTTCGCTTACGCTTTTGCGTTCACAGCAACTGCACAAAACTATTATCCCGCAGACATCGGGAACATGTGGGTTTTAGAGAGCAGCGATGGCATAGAACAGACCACCTATTCCCTTGAAGGACCCGAAATTATTAATGGTCAAGAATATATCCTCTTGAAAATTACGACCAAGGAAATCCACACCGGTGAGTCTGAAACGGATCAGTACTTTTTGAGCGTTGATAGCGATACCATTAAACTTCATAGAATTGTCTTAGAAGACGCTATCGCTGTTTTGACTGCGGATTTTCCAACACCTGTCACTTTTTTCCCACTACAGTTAGTACAGGGAGATAAATGGCAGATAGTGGCGGATGCTGAAGCGAAATTGGAAATAGGACTCACGCTATCCGGAAAAAGTACCACTAATTTTGAAGTCGTCGGAACGGAGGATATCGTCACACCCTTCGGAACCTTCCAGAACTGCGCCAAGGTTCGGTTAGATTTGGAACTTATTGCCGCCGGTGGACTCCTTAGCATCGGCTCAATCACCTACCAGTGGTTCGCTCCCGATGTAGGGCCCGTCCAGTACGAAAACAGCGACGGCTTAATTTTTAGTCTGATAGACTTGAACCTATCGACCATGCCTGACGCACCTCAGGCTGAGGAACCCGATATGACGGAGGAAGCAGTTACGTCCGAACCCGCACCTGAGGAAGAGACCGTCACAGAAGAAGTTATGCCCGAACCGATGCCTTACGACATAACAGGAGATGGCGTTGTCAACATTTTGGATATCACTTTCGTCGCTTCCCGCTTCGGGGACACCGATTCTGACGCTGATGTTACCGGCGACGGCATCGTTAATATTTTAGATTTGGTCCGTATCGCACAAAATCTTAGTAATTGACACTCTAAAGCAAACGAATCCGTCATTTTCTGTTGAAAACCTCTGACAAATGTAGTAACATTTAGTTACTGTTTGGAAAACTTAATATGGTAAGTTGGAAAATCGCATTAGTCGTAATTGCCATTGCTATTTTGGTTGTGGCAATCGGAATGTGGTTTGGGTATCAATACGTATTAGAACAGGACGAACCATCTCCAGAGGGGGCGCGCGAACTTCCTGAAACACCTAATTTGTGCAGGAATTCACTATTCCTGTTTACCCTCGACTTGCGCGAAAACCGCTGCAGTAATGTTATCTGTTCCAAACATCACTCAATTCCTCTGTACGTTTTCTAAAAAAAGGAGATATAAAATATGAAATGTACCAAATTTGTGTCCTGGCTGACTCCCGTCTTAGTGCTAAGCCTTGTGTTTAGCTTCACACTTACAGCAACGGCACAAAATTATTATCCATCCGAGATAGGCAACACCTGGACGCTCCTGAGTGCCGATGGCGCGGAACAACGCACCTACACCCTTGAAGGCCCCGAAACTGTTAACGGTAAAGAATTTATCATCCTGAATGTCGCTAGGGAAACAGTCGGAACAGACATAGTTGTTTTTGAAAAGTCCTGGGTAACTGTTAGTGGAGATGGTGAAATTCTACTACATCAAATTGCTTTCGACCGAGGGGCATTTGGCATCGCCGAAGCGACTTATGATCCACCCGTTACTAATTTCCCAGCCGCGCTACCATTAGGACATACGTGGGAGATTGTGACGGAAACCGTACTGAAACTGGTGGGAGCGGCGACTACTACCAGCATCCTAGAAGTTGTTGCAATCGAGGACGTTGAAACCCCGATTGGCGTATTCAAAGATTGTGTTAAGATCGAGACTAACCGGGAAGCCGTCACGGCACTTCAACGTCTACGTGAGAATGAGATCCTATGGCTTGCACCCGATGTTGGTCCCGTCAAATTCCAAGATACAAACGAAATTGTTTTTGAATTGGAAAGTTACAACTTAGTCGAACCTCCTG
>JAJECD010000381.1 GCA_022822215.1 Candidatus Poribacteria bacterium
CATTTGTGTTTCTGTTTTTTATCTTTATCTGGGGCGTAAACGCTTGAAATTGAGGAAGGCACTCACATCGGTCTCTCCTCTGGATATGACGATGTCAGAAAAAAAACGGAATCAAGAAGAACTTTTCATACAACTGATAGAAAAAGCGGATACCTTGCTCACTCGTTTAGGTGCGCTTCCGGGGCAGCTGCCGAATTCGGTGCTTGACGCCATGCTTGAGGACTACATCGCTTTCCGATGGCGAGCGCAGAACGGGTCAGGGCACCTTATTCCCGTCAAACATCCGAATCTCGTCCGTTTATCGGATTTAATCGGGATAGAGCGGCAATCCAGAGAACTCGATAGAAACACACGGCAGTTTTTACACAGCTTACCTGCGAACCATGTTCTGTTATGGGGCGATCGCGGCACGGGTAAATCTTCACTCGTAAAGGGAATGCTGGGACGTTATGCCGAGGATGGACTTCGGTTAATTGGTGTGAGTAAAGAGGGGCTTGTGCACTTACAAGAAATTGCCGAGATGCTATGGGAGCGTCCTGAACGCTATATCCTTTTCTGCGACGACCTCGCCTTCAGTGAAGACGAACCCGAATATCGCGAGTTAAAAGCGATGTTAGAAGGCAGCATCTCTGCCTGTCCAGATAACGTCCTCATCTATGCAACCTCAAACCGTCGGCATCTGATGCCTCGACAGGTCCGAGACAATCGCTACCCGCAGAACGACGAAGACGAACTTTATCCGCGTGAAGCGACAGAGGAAAAGGTCTCGCTAAGCGATCGCTTTGGATTGCGTCTCGCTTTCCAACGCATTTCACAGGACACGTATTTACAGATTGTCTCTCACTACGCACAGAAACGCCGACTCTCCGTACCAACGGAGGCGTTGCACCGCGCTGCGCTGGAGTGGGAAGCATCGTCAAGTGGACGTTCAGGACGCGTCGCCTATCAGTTCGTCGCGGACCTCGCTGGACGGTTAGCTCTCGATTTAGGTAAACACCCAATATAGGAGGGTTTGTAACCCTAAAATTGGCAAACAAATAATCAGCACGGTTGCCAACTGTGCATTTACGGAGGTCATTATGACAAACCGATCAATATTCTATTTGACACTTACATTTCTCTTAAGCGGAATGCTTTTGATACAAACAGTCGATGCTGCCCCAACCAAAGGCACATTGCGTGTCAGCGGCGATAACACTTGGATCGTGTTCATTAACGGTGAAGAGGTCGCAGCGAGCGGAAACTGGCAAGTCCCCACCGTCAGCGAATTTGAACTCGACAAAGGCTTCGCACAGATTGCTGTCTATGTCCACGATGCTGAACCCGGTGCCGCTGGCAGGGGCGGGTTCCTCGCTGACATCATCCTCAACGATAAACCCGATTATATCGGAACGGGTGAAGACGGTTGGCGGTGCGATACTGGTGAACCTGTTGATGATCGGAAAGATGATTGGATGGAAGTTGATTTCGACGACAGCGATTGGGAAGATGAACTCGAAATCTATGAACAGTTTGGCGGTGGTATCTGGGGATTCGGTGCCGCTATTATGGAACAAATCCTCAAAGACCCCGATTGTGAAGCGCACTGGGTCTGGTGCGGTCCCAACGACGGCGAAGACGACATCTATTTCCGATACACCATCGGGACGCTTTCGGTTGAACCTGAAGACAAACTCACCACCACATGGGCACGCATTAAGAGAGAAAAACTGTAGATCGTATGATAAAGGAGAATCAGATGAAAAAGTTTTTTGTTTCAGTAACTTTGGTTTTAGCATTTACCTTAATCGTTCCAAACGTTTGGAGCGCAACACTTCGTATCAACGGCGATAACTCTTGGGTGGGATTCGTTAACGGCGAAGAGGTCGCAGAAGGTAACAACTGGCAAGAAGCCAGTATTACCGAATTTGATATGCCAGAGGGCTACGCCGTTATTGCTGTTTATGTCCACGATGCCGAACCCGGTGCCGCTGGACGTGGCGGCGCACTGTTTGATGTCATCCTTGACGACGGCACCTATATCCCGTCCGATGATACTTGGAAGGCAGACGCTGGCGCGCCCCTTGCTGACCGAAATGACGGATGGGAACAACCGGATTTTGATGATAGCGGCTGGGATAACGCAACGCAGCTTGATCAATTTGGAGAAGGCATTTGGGGGTTCGGTGCTGACACAATGCGTCAGACCTTAAAAGATCCCGACTCAACCGCATACTGGGTCTGGGCGGGTCCCAATGACGTTGAAGACGACGTGTATTTCCGTAAAACCGTTGGAACGCTATCGACCACACCTGTCGAACCGGGTGGGAAAACCACTACGACTTGGGGGGCACTGAAGGCAGTTAGATAGATAGCAATACAGCATACTTGGTAGGCGCGGTTGAGAAATCGCGCCTATTCATTACAATCCAACCTACGCACCGCTTTCCTCAATCACCTTCGCAATCACCGCGAAAACCCTCTCAATATCCGATGCCTCAAGACACGAATAAGCAATCCGCAATTCCGTCTCACCCAACGCAATCGTGCCGATGCCGCGTTCGTCAAGAAGTTTCTGTCGGACCATTTCGGCGTTCCCAGATTTAAGATTCAGACACGTGAAATAACCGGCGTGGCTCGGATACACATCCCAAAGTTTCGCATACCGCGAATCAGACGCAACCGCTTTCACCTTCAAAGCGCGGCTCTTGAGAGTTTCGTAATTCTGCTGTTTCTGTTCAGCGTAACCCGATGCCTGCATCGCTTCAAGAATGAGCGTTTGAGAGACCTGCGATGCACCGGAGGTATTCGCCCGGACGAGGCCGCTGAGTTTTTGTTCAATGGGTTGCATCGCTGCCGCCCCAAGTCCAAAGGTGAGAAACGCCACACGCAAACCCCACGCATACTCCTCTTTCGTCGCGCCGTCAATCTTTACAGGTACCACATTCGGATGGCATCCGACCAACAGTCCAAAAAGCGACTCGTGCATTACAGACGTATCATACCACAACCCCGCATAAGCATCGTCAATCATAACGAGGATATTACACCCTCTCTCGGCACACGCGACAATAGCGTCTACAATCTGTTCCGCTTCCGTGCGATTAATGGCGTAGCCGGTCGGGTTGTGCGGAAAATTCAGGAGCACCAATAACTTTTCACCGGTTGTATTGGTGAGAGTTTCCCGGAAATCGTGTGTGCTAAAACCGTTCGTAGCGTTGAAGAACGGATAGGTTTGGATATTCGCGCCCGCCTTCGTCTCAAAGATGAGGCGATAATTCCCCCAAATCTTATCCGAGAAAACAAGCACATCTCCGCTATCCACAAAGAGCTCAGCGATTAAACTAAACCCGTGCGTCATGCCACTGGTAACAATTGGTAGACCCAGCGTTGCCGCCGCGAGTGATGGATTCTCTTTCAAAAGATGCGCTTTCCACGCCTCTCGTAATTCAGCCTGACCGAGGACGGGAGCGTATCCATAGATACCTTCCAACGCTAATTCTGGCATAAGTCGGCGCGAAACGGCGAGGTGCATCATGGCGCCGCTTTCTAAGGCAATTGCACGTGTGGCATTGAAACGGTGTGCTTTCGCATTCGCCGCTGCCGTCTGGCTTAAGATGCCCTTCGGTAGATAGATACGTCTCCCTAACGCCGAGAGTAGTTCAAAAACCACAGGAGCAGTCGTCTGAATCTGTTCGTTTAATTCGATTGCTATCGGATTTAAGTCTTGCATAGTTCCTAAAGCCGCGAAAAATATAATTGTTGAAGATTTGATACCGTTTAAGTATCTAACAAGTTCATAAGAGATATACGACACATCATAACTCATTACCAATCTTACTTGTAATTGTGGATTGCTACTAACTTAATGTCAACCATTTTTCGTCAATGCCCGTTAAATAAGAAAATTGCATATTCCCCTCCACAAGAGGACGTAAACATGAAAGCACTTCTGAAAAGCCTAATATATCTCATTATCTTCACCGTCGTCATCGGTGCCGGTATCTGCCTCTATCTCCTTCAAGCACCACCGGTTGAGCAGAAAGAGGTCCCGAAACTCCAAATCCACAAACGGACGGCACTTCGCGGCAGACCTACAGTCGATTCAAAGCCGATTGTATACACCAAAGACGTTTACCGATTCAGCCTCGATCCACAATACATTAGCAATTTGAACAGTCGTAAATTAGCGAGCGAACTCCTGTTTAACGCCTCACTGGGACACCGGGCAACGTTGAAAGCACAACGTCTGGACACCGCATTGAAAACGGCAACAGATTGGCAAAAGATGTTCGCCGATTTAACAAAAGACATCCGATTCCGTCCGAGCGGATCCCCGATTGAAGTCCTACTAAGCGGTGAGGAGTGGCGGCTCAGAGACGTAACAGGCGCTGCTTACACAGTCGTCAGAACCGATGACACAGTTGGCGTTTATCTACCCGACCTCAAAGAAGCTTTCGATGCCAACAAAATCGTGCTTTCCACAGATTTGGAAATATCGACAGAAGAGAGAAACAGACACTGGCTCATCAAAGACAACGCATATAAACAGGCTTACAGCATTCGGAGTGCTGAAGGGAAACTGCACGTCTATCAGCAATCAAAGTTTGAGATTCTTACCTTCCTATTCGAGACGGATTCAGGTTATGAGCCATCACTTGCTGGGGGCAAACTACCGGCGAAATTAATCCAAGAATTCGTGAAGGAAAATCTGCCTTTATCCCGAAGGGCAAAAGTATCAGTAGGGAAAGACAGTGCAAGTTGGACGATAAGCAGCCCGCCCCTAAAATATAATATCCTCAGTGAAAACAACCGGTTGAAGGTCCATCTGAATCTCGGCAGTAAATGGCTCCGCGTTAAGATCGATGACGAGACCCAGGGCTGGGTACAAAGCGCGCGTGGCACGATTTTCATGCCGCCGCCACCGACGGTCAGTTCACGCCAGCAAGCCAAGGAACGACTCCTCGTCCTTATTGATAAATTAAAAGATAAAGTAGGACTATCCAATGAAGAAAACTAAACTAAGACTCACACATTACAGTCCCTATAAAAGTTAGCCACAGCATGCCGCAATGCAACAACGGCGCATTGCGGAACTGATAAGCCTTCGCATTCTACCAAGAGGTTCTGATTATACGCTTGGCGGAAAATTAAAAAGATGAAAATCCTTTTTCTATCCCCTACCGTACCGTTCCCGCTCACCGATGGCGGACGCATCCGGGTTTACAACCTCCTCAAACAGATTGCCCAAAAAAGCGATGTAACGCTGCTCGCCTTGGAGACCCAACCGACAGATGCAGATGGGGTTGCGGAACTTCAAGCGTTAGGCGTTCAGGTACACCTCGTCCCAAACGCACCGACTCTCCCACCTGTATCATTCAGCACGCTCCTAAAGGCATTTTTCAAAAGACAACCCATCACCGTCGCCCGCTACGATGTTCCTGCCTACCGTCGAAAATTGAGGGAATTGTTAGGAAACGAAACCTTTGACCTCGTCCACTACGAGATGTTCCACACGGCACAGTTCCATACAGAAACCGACTTACCGGGTGTGCTTTCACAACAAAACGTCGATTCCGCCATCTGGCGCAGGCTCTGTAGCGAAACCGCGAACCCGTTCTATAAATTCGCCTATTGGACGCAGCAACTCGCATTTCAACGCTACGAACGCGCCCTAAGCCCGAAATTTGATGCCGTTACCTGTACCTCCGACATCGATGCCGCCGTCTTTGCGCAGCACTGCCCGAAAGACGCTATCGAGATAATTCCGAACGGTGTAGACATCACACACTACCAGCCAGACTTCGCCGCTGAAGCCCCCGCACATCTCATCTATATTGGGAGTATGGACTGGTATCCGAACGAGGATGCCGTTGCCTTCTTTGCAGATGAGGTCTTACCCAGTATTCAAAGCAAAGTGCCGAATGTCCAATTTTCGATTGTCGGTGGGAATCCATCGGGGCGGGTGCAAAAGTTAGCAGAACGAGATGGAGTCGTTGTCACCGGACGTGTTCCAGAAATCAAACCCTATTTCGCCGAGGCGACGGTTTTTGTCGTCCCGTTGCGGATCGGAAGCGGCACTCGTTTGAAAATCCTTGAGGCGTTGGCGATGGGGAAGGCGATTGTCTCCACAAGTGTCGGTGCGGAGGGATTAGACCTCAAAAACGGCAAAGAAATTTTCATCGCCGATGAACCGGATGCTTTCGCTGATGCTGTTACCCGACTGCTCACGGACGAGCAGCTCCGTCGCAGGATTGGTGAAAATGGGCGCGCCCGCGTGGAGCAGGATTACGACTGGCGGCGTATCGGCGAGAAACTTCATATCCTCTACACCCAAATCCTTCACCAATAACCTAACTCTTGACTTTCCCGCCCCAGACATGCTAACATATAACCAAACTTGACAAATACAAACCACTCAAAAGGAGTAATTTTCATGAAAATCTCTACAATAATGCTGGTAGTCTCTCTCCTGCTGATAAGCACCTCTTTAGGAGTTGCGGGTGAGGATCCAGATTTAGTGGCGTACTACCCATTTGAGGGTGATTCAGAAGACACCTCTGGCAACGATAATCACGGCGAAATTACAGGCGGTTCCAAGTGGGTTAAAGGTAAATTTGGAGACGCGATTGAACTCGACCCAGCTGCTTATGTCGAGATGCAAGCCTCTGACTCTCTCCACGGTGATTTTTTTGAACAAGACCCCTTCACGATTTCCGCTTGGATAAATCCCAACTTCGACGGTAACACGTGGGAACACATCTGGCGGAGCCTACCCTCCGGTGCTGGACACAATACCTTGTTCATTAACAAAGACCAAGGACTCATCTCTTGGCGTGGACGCGTCGGCGGATGGACAGTCCTCTGTGAGAGTGACCCTGGCATCGTCGAGGCGGATAAATGGATGCACGTGGCGGTGACAGGCGACGGAGATACATTCAAAATTTATGCAGATGGTGAAATTGTCGCTGAAACCGAGTTCCAAGTAACCGCTGGCGCGAACATCACTTATCGCATTGGTGGTTCCGGTGGCGAGACTTTTGCCGGTTTAATGGACGATTACGCCATCTTCTCCCGTGCGTTAGATGAAGGCGAAATTAATCTGATAATGGATAGCGTTGAGACGTTCCTACCCGTCGAGCCGAAAGGTAAACTTGCAACACAATGGGCAGCCCTTAAACGCTGAGAAGAAGCGTAACGAGAAGAAAAATAGTTATTAGACTTTACTGACGGGGTTTCTAACTCCGATTACCCCAAACCGGTAGGGTTTTTGCTTGGGTGTTTCTTCACGGTTTCCTA
>JAJECD010000187.1 GCA_022822215.1 Candidatus Poribacteria bacterium
TTCTGAAAATGATACGGAACGCGTTCAACCGATCAAGCAATTCCATCTTTTTCAAGCGCATCAATAACGGGTGATAAAAAGGGAGAGGGGTTGCTGTTGACATCACGGAGCTCCATGTTTGGTTATACCTCCCAGAACGCCTTATGCTTTTTGGTTAACCATACTGGAGAGGATACCGAGGATTTTATCACACCGTTCAATCGGGTACAGGGACATATCAATATAAAGTTTTTGCCCCTCCAATTTGAGGAAAAGCCATTCCGTGCCAGTGGTCGTAGCCCCATAAACACAAGGGATATCATTGCCTTTCTGCTGATTAAAGCGTTGCGCTGCGAGCATCTCAGCGACGCATTGCCCGATACCAAGCGTTGGATCAGCATTCTTTGCTTCAACCAGCACAATCACAGGTGCCTCTAAATAAAATTGTTCTGGCGACCGACTTATCAAAAAATCACAAGTTCCCGTTAATCCCTGTTCCGGGTCAACGCTGAAGTCGATTCCAGAAAACAGACTGATGCGACGATTAAATTGCTCGCGGAGTTCAACGAGAACATTGGTCACAATAAGTTCCGAACGTGCCTTCTCCGTCCTTATCGCAACTGCCAACTGTACTTTTTTTTCTAATTCCGCAATAAGCGCTGCACTCGGTGGCACCGGCTCTATGTCTGCAAAGATGTTCGCCGATTCAACCGTCTCTAACTGAAATTTCTCCCGTACTGTTTCTAAGGTGAAATTGCTATAAGACATAGGAGCGTATCCATCTTTAATCGGCAGCTCCGGCACCAACTTCTTGTAAAACCGCTGCAGCCCGCTGCGCCAATTCAGTCGTAGCATCACGCTTAATTGATCGGTTTAAGTGTAGGATAGCGCGTTCATCCCCGTCTCTCGCCAACGCCAATGCTTCCTCAAACCCTTTGTTCCCATAACTGAAATCTCTCGGTAAAACCGTCAGGTCAAAGTCTTTCCAGTAATACTGCAGCGCATCAGACTCCCAGTTCTGGTAGACGTGTTCCCACTGAAGGGAGTTAAAAATATTTAAATGCGGTTCAAGCATGTGCTCAGCAATCGGGTCATCGACAGCCTGATAGCGGTTGTCGAGCGACACACGCAGTCGGTCTTCTGTCAGATTTGGGAGTGCCTTATGGACAGTCAAAGCAGGGAAGATGAGTGTATCGCCAACCTCATAATTCGTGGAATGCCACTCGCCGTACAATTCGTCCTCATCGACACACAGACTCCCAGCACCGAGTGAAAAGTGGTGCTCCATAACCTTATTGATCTTATGCGAACCAGGCAAGACTGCCAAACCACCCAACTCAATCGGGCAATCTCCGACGGGTGCCCAACAGGTATAGGTCTGAAAATTTCCTTGGAAGTGGACGAAATCTTGATGTATCGGGGTTGTATGTGCCGTATATTTCGGAAACCAGAGGCGCGCAATCTTTTGCGGATGCGGCAGCACTTCTCTACCGAGAATCTTTTCCACCATATCAACGACTTCCGACCAGTGACCAGAACGGTGGAACGCCTCTAACTTATACACCTCGTGGTATACATCTGTATATTCGGAATCACCCTCGGTGCACTGCGCAGAAATATCGGCGATACCGTCCATCGGGTCGGTACCCGCGACGAGCCAACCCCCTTTCTGCATCGTTGTTAGCATCTCTCGCCGCAACGTCCAGAGTTTGTCGGGATCCTGTAGCCGCTTGAAAAAGAGATACCCCTCTTCTGAGATTCGGTGCCGCAATTCTTCTGGATCATTCATCGCATCGTTGGATACGCGAAGTTCTTTTAACGCTGCCATCGGTGCGCTCCTTGTATCTACTGGTGTTGATCGCCATTCTGTGAGGGAGGCGGTTCAGTGAAGGGGATGCCTTTCGCCTCGGCTTCGAGTCGGCATCTATTCCAAGCAGCGATAGCTTGGTATGCCTCCGTACGCCCCTGTTCAATCCCTTGTTCTTTCGCTTTTCAAGACTTTGAGCATGTTCAACACGCCATCCGGTCAAGGTACCCACAACCTAAAGGTTGGGGCTTGTGTTTCCTCGCAGTCCGCCTTCCTGATTAGGAGGGGCTTACGTCTGCTCCACTTAGGGCAGCCAAGCCTGCCCGTTTGATGTTGATAGCCGCGTTCACATCCCGGTCGTGGTGTGAACCACATTCAGGACACGTCCACCGTCTATCTGAAAGAGAGAGGGCTTTGTTATGATACCCACAATGGGAACACGGTTTTGTAGTAGCCGTCCATTGCGAGATTTGCACAAAGGTTTTACCGTGTTTCGCACACTTCTGTGCCAGTATCTGTAAAAACTGGTAAAAAGCGTTATCCGAGACTTTACGCCCCCACAACCGTTTCATGCTGTCAAGGTTGAGCGTCTCAAAACAGAGGGTATCAAACTTTATGCAAAACTCCGTTGCAAGTTTCCATTGCCAATCTTCTCGCTGCCAGGCAACTTTTCTATACTGTCTTGCTAATGCACGACGCGCACGATACCAGTTGCCTGAACCTTTGACTTTACGAGAAAGTGCCTTATGGAGAGATTGCAACGTTTTCAGCGATTGTTTGAAAAACTGAGGGGATGCTTTCTTATCACCTGTGTCGCTTGTGAGGAATGTCTTGTTTCCATAATCAAACCCAGCACTCTTACCCGTCTTCGGTTTGGAATCGGAATCGTCAACATTCTCACATGAAAAGCATATCCAATAGTCGCCGCATCTATCGCGTTTGATGGTGATCGTCTTGATTGTACCATTGATTTCGCGGTGCTTGTGAAAAGAGAACCATGTATCTATGCAGTTGATTTTGATGCGGTTCTCTTGAAGGGTGTAACCCGCTTGGGTAAAGGTCATAGAGTTGTATTTATGGCGCGGTTGGATTTTCGGTCTACCCACTTTACGCGTGGTTTTCCCTGATTTGCGGTCTTTGATATTCTCAAGAAAAGCACCTTGTGATTTGCCATAACGCAATACAACGTCTTGCACAACTTGGCTCGGTAAGGATGCCCAATGCGGTTTCGTCCGCTTTTTCAGTTTCGTAATATGCGCATTTATCCGATACGCAGACAGGTTTTTACCAAACATGCGATAATACCTACGCTGCAATCGCATGATATGCACATGAAT